>DASZQC010000331.1:0-5671 GCA_035549815.1 Dongiaceae bacterium | reverse complement strand
TCGCGCCCCAGGTCGGCCGCGCTGCGCGCATTGCCCAGCAGGTCCTTCGCTTTGGTGCCATAAGCGCGCACCAACCGCGCGGCGTGGGCGCGCGCCAGAAAAGGGTAACGCTGCAGCAGCCCCTCCACCTGTGCCGCGACGCCATCGGTCGGGAACTCGCCGCCGGGCAGCGGCTGTTGCCCGGTCCAGCCTTTCTTCTCCGCTGCGCGCGGCCCCAGGAATGGCGCCAGTTTCTCCAGCGCGTGCTCGGCCAGGCGCCGATAGGTGGTGATCTTGCCGCCGAAGACCGACAGCAGCGCCGGCTGGCCCGCTTCGCCATCCAGCACCAGCACATAATCGCGGGTCGCCGCCTGTGCCGCACTGGCGCCGTCGTCATAGAGCGGGCGCACGCCGGAATAGGTCCACACCACGTCGGCCGGCGTGATCTGCTTGCTGAAATAGGAATTGGCGAGGCCGCAGAGATAGTCGATCTCCTGCGCGCTCGCCTTGATGCCGCCCAGCGGGCCCTCGTAGTCCTGATCGGTGGTGCCGATCAGGGTGAAGTCCTGCTCGTACGGAATGGCGAAGACGATGCGGCCGTCGGTGTTCTGGAAAATGTAGCAGCGGTCATGCTCGAACAGCCGGCGCACAACGATGTGCGAGCCCTGCACCAGGCGCACCTTCGCCTTGGTTTCCGCCTGGGTCACGTCGTGCAGCACGCGCGCCACCCACGGGCCGCCGGCATTGACCAGGGCCTTGGCGCGGATCTCCTGCTTCGCGCCGCTGATGACGTCTTCCACCGTCACCGACCAATGATCGCCATCGCGCTTCGCGGCGGCGGCCCGGCAGCGGGTGCGGATCTCGGCGCCGTGGCGCGCCGCGTCGGCCGCGTTCAACGCCACCAGGCGCGCATCCTCGACCCAGCAATCGGAATACTCGAAGGCCTTGCCGATCTCGCCCGGCTTCAGCGGCCTGCCCGCCGCGTCGGTCTTGAGGTCGAGCACCTTGGTCGCCGGCAACAGCTTGCGGCCGCCGAGATGGTCATAGAGGAACAGGCCGAGACGCAGCAGCCACGCCGGCCGCAACCCTTTGTGATGCGGCAGCACAAAGCGCAGCGGCCACACGATGTGCGGGGCCACGCGCCACAGCACCTCGCGCTCCTGCAACGCCTCGCGCACCAGGCGGAACTCGTAATATTCGAGATAGCGCAGGCCGCCATGGATCAGCTTCGTGGAAGCCGACGAGGTGCCGCTGGCGAGGTCGGATTGCTCGCACAGAAAGACCGAAAGACCGCGCCCGGCGGCGTCGCGCGCGATGCCGCAGCCGTTGATGCCGCCACCGATGATCGCCAGGTCGAAAACCTTCGACAATCCGCCCGCCCCTGTCTTGCCGCCTGTTCGCGGCTTGTTTTTTGTTTCGGATCGAAGTTAATCCGAAACATAAGCGAACAATGAGAGGTTCGCAACGGGGTTCATTCGAAACAAACGAAGGCTAATCCGACGCGCTTTCGCGCTTCAAAGCGCCGGCAGGCACCGTTTCCACCACCTCTACGTTGTGCGCCGCACACAAATCTCGCAACTGCGGCGAGGTCAGGGAATCGGTAATAAATGTATGTATTTGAGATAGATGGGCGATTTTCACCGGTGCGGCACGTTCGAGTTTCAGCCGATCCGCAACCAGAATGACCTTCCGGGCGTTTTCGATAATCGCCTGGCTGACTTTCACTTCCCGATAATCGAAATCCAGCAGAGCCCCGTCTTCATCGATCGCCGAAGCGCCGATCACCGCAGTATCGACCTTGAATTGGCGAATCAGGTCCACGGCACTGGATCCGACCACGGCGCCGTCGCTGCGCCGGACCACGCCGCCGGCAACGATCACCTCGATGCTGGGGTGGCGGTAGAGCAGCATGGCGACGTTGAGGTTGTTGGTGATGACCAGCAGCTCCTCATGCCCCATCAGGGCGGCCGCCACCTCTTCCGTGGTGGTGCCGATATTGATGAAGAGCGAGCTCTGGTTCGGCACCAGCGCCGCCGCGGCCTTGCCGATGGCGCGCTTCTCCTCCGCGGCGATAAAGCGGCGCGCCTCATAGGCCAGGTTCTCGATATTGGAGGCGACGACGGCGCCGCCATGCACGCGGTTCAGCAGCCGCCGGTCGCACAGATCGTTCAGATCCTTGCGGATGGTCTGCGGCGTGACCTCGAAGCGGCCGGCGAGATCGTCGACGCTGACCTTCCCGGCCGACCGCGCCAGGGCCAAGATCTCGTTCTGCCGGTGGCTGAAATCCTGCATGCACTCCCCTCGATGCGGCAAACGTAGCACAGGCCCCACCACCGCTGACAAGCCGGTCCCGATCTGCAGCGCTAACGCAGCAGGGCTGCTTCGAACGGATAGGCGGACAGCCGTTCCACACCCGTCTCGGTGACCAGCACCTGCTCCTCGAGCTTCACGCCCTCGCGGCCGCCTTCGACACCGATGAAGCTCTCCACGCAGAGCGTCATGCCGGGCGCGATCACGCCCTCGTAGCCGAAGGCCGCGTAGTCGGGCTGATAGGGGATCGAGGGATACTCGTCGGCCAGCCCGACGCCATGCAGCAGGCAGGAATAGCGCCGCGCCAGGAAGCGCTCCGGGATCCGCCAGCTCCTTTCCGCCACCTCGCGATAGGTCAGGCCGGACTTTAGAATACCGATATTGTGCTGAAGCTGCTCATAGGCCGTGGCATAGAGCGTCCGCTGCTCGCCCGTCGGCTTGTCGCCGCAGATCCAACTGCGCGAGATGTCGGAGCAATAGCCGTACGGGCCGATCAGGTCGGTGTCGAAACTGACCATGTCGCCGGCTTCGATCTGGCGCATGGAGCATTCGCGGAACCAGGGATTGGTGCGCGGGCCGGACGACAGCAAGCGTGTCTCGATCCATTCGCCGCCCATGCGGATGTTGGTCTCGTGCAGCCTGGCCCACAAAGCATTCTCGGTGATGCCGGGTCGCAGGGCCTCCTGCATGGCGCGGCTGCCCGCCTCCGCCACCGCGATGGAGGCGCGCATCAGCACGATCTCCCCCGCCGACTTGATGGCGCGGGCCGGCTCGGTGATGGCGCCGGCATCCACCAACTCCAGCCCATGCGTGCGCAAGGCATCGGTGCCGAGATGCGACAGCCGATCCACCGCCAGCCGCCGGTTGCCGCCGCCATGCTTCTTCATCAGATCGCCGATCTGGTCGCCGAACTTGCGCGCCGCCTCCTCGCCGCGCGGACCGACGGCGAAGAAATAGAACACCGGCATGACCCGGTATTCGTCGATCAGGGGCAGCCCCTCCGCCATGTGGGGATGGTTGTCGTAATCGAACAGGACCACCGGCCCTTCCAGCGCGATGAAGACGCAGCGCGTCTCGTAATGCGTGGCCCAGATCTGCATGTTGGTGGCGTCGACCGCGTAGCGCGTGTTGATCGGGTCGAGCAGCAGCAGGCCAGCCACGTCCTGCCGCCGCATCTGGTCGCGCAGCCGGCCCAGGCGATAGGCCCGCACCTGCTCCAGATCGGTCGGCGGGGTCGTGAATTCCATCGCGCCGTGCTGGCGTGCGATGACGCCGGGCGCCGACCCAGCCGCAGCCGGATCGGCGCCCTCCACCCGTCCCCCACGGGCAGAAATCGGCGTCATTGCAGGGTCAGATACTTGGTCAAGTGATACTCGATCGGGTTGTCGATCCATCCGGTCAAGCGCGGCGTGATCAGGCTGCGCCGCACCACGTTGCTGAGCGGCGCCATGATGTAATCGTCCAGCAGTACCTGCTCGGCCTGGGCCAGCAGTTCGTTGCGCTTGGCCATGTCGGCCTGCTGGGCGACCTGGGCCATGATCTCCTCGTATTTCGGGCTGTCCCAATTGTAGCCCGCCTCGGCCGCCTTGGCGCGGTAGATGAGGAAGGATTCGGCGCCGACATAATCGCCGCCCGAGCTGTCGCAATAGGCATCCCACTCGTAGTTATAGAAGGTGTCGTAGTGGGCCTGCGTCTCCTGGAAGGTGTAACGGCTGACCACGCCCAGCTTCTGCTGCCACATGATGCCGACCGCCTGGGCCTGGCGCTTGCTCACATCGTCGGCGAAGCAATAGAAATCCAGCGTCAGCGGATTGCCGGGGCCGTATCCCGACTCCGCCATCAATTGCTGCGCGCGAGCCACGTCCTGCGCGTAATCGCCGGTCATGGTCGCGGGCTTCAGGTGTGGATAGTCCGGAATCACCTGCGGCACATGCGACATGATCGGCAAATCGCCCACCTTCAGGATGCGCTCCTGCAGGGTGACGCGGTCGATCGCCAGGGCGAGCGCCTCGCGGATGCGGATATCCGTCAGCGGCGCCTTGTTCTGATTGAAGCTAATGAAGTTGCTGCGCGCCAGCGGCGACAGATGCAGCTCGGCCGGCCGCTCCTTTTTCATCCGCGCCAGCGCATCGTCCGGCACCTCGTAAGTGACATCGACCTCGCCCGCCTCGTACTGGCGCAGCTCCGTGGTGATGTCCGACGTGACCAGGAATTTGACCGCGTCGATCTTCACGTTGGCGGCATCCCAGTAGTTCGGGTTCTTCACCGCCAGGACATGCGATTGCTGCACCACTTCCTTGGTTACGTAAGCGCCGTTGGTGACGACGTTGCCGGGATTGACGAAGTCCTTGCCGAAAGCCTCCCAGCTCGACGTGTGCAGCGGCGCGGTGGTGTAGAAGTTGAGCAGAATGAGGGCCTGCGGGCAGAGCACGGTCAGGTTGATGACCACCGTGCGGTCGTCCGGCGCCTTGATGCCGACGGCGGAGAAATCGCCGCTGCCGCCGTTATAATCCGCCGCGCCGACGATCGGCAGTTGCAGGCTGAGGTAATAGGCCTTGTAGGAGGCCGTCTCCGGCTCGATCACCCGGCGCATGCCGTTGACGAAATCCTGCGCCACCAGCGGATCGCCGTTGGACCATTTCAAATTGGGCCGCAGATGGAAGGTGTAGGTCAGGCCGTCCGCGCTGATGTCCCAGCTTTCGGCCGCACCCGGAATGGGATTGCCGGCGGCGTCGACGCCGACCAGGCCCTCATAGAGGTCGCCCTCGATGATCGAATCCTTGGTCGATTGCACGAGTTGCGGGTCCAAGGTCTCCCAATTGTCGCCGATGCCGCGGATCAGCGTGTTGCCGGCCGCCTGCACCGGCGTGATTTGTCCGATGGTCAGGGCCAGCGCGATACAGAGCGCGCCCAGCCCATATACCCAGTCTCGCCCACACACCCTGTTCTTCATTGTCTTCCCCGTCATTTCAGAAAGTTGCACCACGATCCAGGCCATCTTTCACCGCCGGCGTCGACCTTGCTGTCAGAGATAGTCGCGCCTGATGGTCTTGGTGTCGCCGACCTCGTGGACGACCTGTCCACGCTCGCGCGTCACCGCACGCCATTCCAGAAACAGGTTCTCCGCATCGCTGCTGAGCCTGGTCGTCGCCGTCACCTCGATATCCGCATCGCCGCTGGCAACGCCGGATACCCATTCGGTCTGCGCCACCGCCGACAGCGGATCGCGTTCGCGGATTCTGAACGTATCCGTGCCCACCATGTTGGTGACGATGTTGTCGTTGGTGATCCGCGTGCGGCCGTAATCGGTGAACAGGGTGATCGTCCGCTCGCCGCTGCCGACATCGTCCGACACGGTCCGGGTATGGTGTCCATCGCGCAG
>DASZQC010000330.1:0-1949 GCA_035549815.1 Dongiaceae bacterium | reverse complement strand
ACAGCAACGTCGATCCCAGTTTGGCAAAGCCATACCACCAAGGCAGGCCAACGCCGGTCTCCAGGGCGGCACGGGTCTCGTGATAGGACGTGCCATTGGCGTAACCGGCAGTAGCGAGGCCGAGCAGCGCCACCAGCAGGCCGCAGCCGGCGGCGAACAGCAGAGGGCGCGATCGCAAGGCGTGCGCAACGCGCGAGCGGCGAAAGGCCATGTGGATCACGCCGGCGCTGAAACCGCCGCCGACGATACCGCCGAATACCGCGCAGATCGGCACGACGGTCCAATACCAGCCAAGCTCGAAGCCTTCGCGCACATTGCCGAAATACTGATAGTTGCCGGCGACGAGGATGCTCGTCACGCCGGCGACAGCGACCGCGCCGATCACCAGAGCGCCGATGCGCCGGTCATAAGACTTGGCCAGTTCTTCAATGGCAAAGACGATGCCTGCAAGCGGCGTATTGAAGGCGCCTGCGACGCCCGCCGCGGCACCCGCCAGCACGACGCCCGATTGCTGGCGCAGTCCGGCAAGATTGCCGACCAGGAACATGATGCAGGCGCCGAGTTGCACGGTCGGTCCTTCACGCCCGATCGACGCACCGATGACCAGCCCGAACAGAGTGAGGAAGACCTTGAACAGCGTGACCCGCAGGCCGATCAGCGGCGCGCGCTGTTCGACCGTTTCGCGCCGTCGCGCGGCGATCGCCTGGGGTATGCCGCTGCCGCGTGCTCCGGGCGCGAAGCGCTGCGTTAATTCCGCGCAGACAACAAAGCCGGCAATGGTTGCGGCACTGGCCCACCAGACGGAGTAGGCGCGAAGGGCGGCAAAGACCGCCTGCGCCCAATCGGCGGCGAACGCAAAGCCTGCCGCGGCCAGGCCGACGCCGACCGCGCCCAGCCAGAAGGCGAAACGCCGCTGCCACAAGCGCGGCGAACGCCAGGTCGAACTCCATCGCAACAGATGCGGCGGTAGTATCGTCATCGAACCGGCGCCAGTTGAGTGCGGTTCACGCTGCGTTGCCGCAGCTCAGTCATTTCTTGCTGTCGCCGGTGCCATAGCTCGGCCGCGGAATGGCGAGGTGCGCGGTCTTCAGCGCTTCGGACCAGCGGTGGCGCAGATCCTCGAAATAGGGATCGCCGGCCTCGATGCGATGCTTCAGCTCGGTCTTCATCGTGTCGCGGCGCAGGATCATCACGTCCAGCGGCAGGCCGACCGCCAGGTTGGAGCGCATGGTGGAATCCATGGAGATCAGGCCGATCTTCAGTGCGTCGTAGAGATCGGTGTTGTAGCCGACGGCGCGGTCCAGGATCGGCTTGCCGTATTTGGTCTCGCCGATCTGCAGGAACGGCGTATCGGTGGTGGCCTCGATGAAATTGCCGGCGGCATAGATCATGTAGAGGCGCAGGCGCCGCTCCTTGATCTGGCCACCGAGCAGGAACGAGGCCTCGAACCGGTTGCCCTGCTGCTCAAGGGTGGGGCCGTCGGTGCGATAGACCTCGCGCACCGCGCGGCCCACCATCTGCGCCGCCTGGAACATGGTCTGGGCGTCGGCCAGGGTCTCGGTCTCCTGGCTGTCCGGCTTGGGCAGGCCCTCGCTCAGCAGCGACAGCACCGATTGCGTGATGGAGAGATTGCCCGACGTCGCCAGCGCGACCACGCGGTTGCCGGACTCCTCGAACACATGCAGCTTGCGGAAACAGGCGATGTTGTCGATGCCCGCATTGGTGCGGGTATCCGAGATCATCACCAGTCCGTCACGCACCAGCAGGCCGACGCAGTAGGTCATGGCGCTCCTCGTTGAACGCCGGATTTATATCGGGACAGCGGATTCGGGGCAATCGTTCCACTGATACCGTTTCACCAATTCCCGTCATCCCGGCCGAGCGGAGCGAGCGCCGGGATCCACCGATCCGCCGCACGGGCCGTGCAACCAAACTAAGGTTCTTGCGGT
>DASZQC010000329.1:0-1788 GCA_035549815.1 Dongiaceae bacterium | reverse complement strand
ATCAGGCCAACATCACCCAGCGCTTCCGCGCCAGGCTGCCGGCGGGCTTCGAACGCTTGGCGCTGTATGAGGCGCTCCGCGCGCGCAATCCGGCGACTTTCGCCGCGTACCTCGATTTGGGCGCGACGGCGCTGCTCTCGTCCTCGCCCGAGCGGTTCCTCAAATTGGACGGTCGTCAGGTCGAGACGCGGCCGATCAAAGGCACGCGCCCGCGCGGCCGCAGCCCGGCGGAGGATTCCGCGCTGGCGGCCGAACTGCTGGCCAGCGCCAAGGACCGCGCCGAGAATCTCATGATCGTCGACCTGCTGCGCAACGACATCAGCCGCGTTTGCGAGATCGGCTCGGTGAAGGTGCCGGTGCTCTACGGCTTGGAAAGCTATGCCACCGTACATCACTTGGTGTCGGTGGTGACGGGGCAGCTCGGCGCGGAGCGTGATGCGCTAGACTTGCTGCGCGCCTGTTTTCCCGGCGGGTCGGTCACCGGCGCGCCGAAGATCCGCGCCATGGAGATCATTGCCGAGCTGGAGCCGACCGCGCGCGGCCCCTATTGCGGGTCGATCGGCTACATCAGCGCCGACGGCAACATGGACAGCAACATCGTCATCCGCACCTATTGCATCCAGGGCGACGAGCTGACCTTCCAGGTCGGCGGCGGCATCGTCGCCGATTCCGATCCGCAGGCTGAATATGAAGAGAGCCTGGCCAAGGCCAAGGCGCTGATCGAAGTGCTGGCCCAGGGCGGCGCGGCGCAGCCGGAGCGTGGTTCGGCGGCATGATCTGGCTCAATGGCCGCCTGGTGACGCGCGATCAGGCGCATATCGACCCGGCGGATCGCGGCCTGCTGCTGGCGGACGGCTTGTTCGAGACCCTGCGCGCCTATCGGGGCCACCTGTTCAAGCTGGAGGAGCATCTGGCGCGGCTGTCGAGTGCCGCTTCGGAGCTTGGCATCCCCATGCCGCTCGACCCGCCGGCCATCGCCGGCGCCGCGGCGGAGACGCTGGCCGCCAACGAACTCGACGGCAAGGGCGCCGCGCTGCGCATCACCTTGACCCGCGGCCCCGGCCAGCGCGGCCTGCTGCCTCCCGAAGACCCGCTGCCCAATCTGCTGATCACAGCGGTTCCGTATCAGCCGGCGCCGCCCGCCGATGGTCTGATCGTTCTGACCGCAACCCAGGTGGCGCGCAATGAAAGTTCCATCACATCGCGGCTGAAGACGTTGAGCTATCTGGACAACATCCTGGCCCTGCAGCAGGCTGCGGCGGCCGGCTGCGACGAGGCGCTGCTGCTGAACAACAAGGGACGCGTGGCCTGCGGCGCCCGCAGCAACCTGTTCGCCGTGGTGGATGGACGCCTGCTGACCCCGCCGATCGGGGAGGGCGCGTTGCCCGGCATCACCCGCCAGACCGTGCTGGCGCTCTGCGTCGAGCTTGAGATTTCACTTGAAGAAGCCGAAGTGACACGTGAAGCACTTCGCGAGGCGTCTGAAGTCTTCGTCACCAACTCGCTGATGGAGATCAGCCCGGTGCGGCGGTTGGACGAGAAGGAACTGCCGATCGGCCCCGCCACCAAGCGCCTGATGGAAGCCTACGCCGCGCTGACGCCGCGATAGCGCCAGCCCTCATTTAGCGAACGACCGAACCCCACAAATCGTATTCGTCGGCCTCTTCGACCTTCACCTGCACCAGGTCGCCGGCCTTCAGCTTGGTCTCGCCGTCCAGGTACACGTTGCCGTCGATCTCCGGCGCGTCGGCGGGCGAGCGGCCGGTGGCGCCGTCTTCGTCGACCTCG
>DASZQC010000328.1:0-14276 GCA_035549815.1 Dongiaceae bacterium | reverse complement strand
AGCCTGATCGTCGATCTCTGCCTGATCCCGAGCCGTGTCGCCGCCCATACCGAGCAATTGCGGCAGCGTCTGTCCGACGGCATGACCTGGGAATACTAGGTCGCCGGATCGGGCGTTCGCCTAGAGCAGCTGCGAGAAAACCAGCAAGAGCCCGACGATCGAAACCGCCCAGGCCGCGGTGCGCAGCCACGGAATGCCGATCACGAAGATCACGGCATAAGCGACCCTCGCCCAGAAGAAGAGGATCGAGCCAAGCGCGGTCCATTCATTGGCCCGGCCGGTGATCGCCGCCATCAGCACCAGGGCGGCGAACAGCAACAGGTTTTCCAGCATGTTGCGATGGGCGCGATGGGCCCGGTCGGCCATGCCGGTGGGCGGCGTCAATCCTTCGCGGTTTCCGGCGAGCGCCGGCAACCCGACCTGGGAATGATAGAGCATCACGGCGACCAGCATCTGCACCAGGCAAAGCGCGATCGACCAGAGCAGCATCTGCAAATCGGTGGCAACCATATCGGCGGGCATGGCAATCCCCCTTGGAATGTCGCAGCGCCTGGTAGCATAGACCCCGCGCGCGAGTCGGGGGAATCCGGGGCGCGCGCCAAGTTGTGTCCAGGCCCTATAGCGGCGTCTGCGGGATCGGTTCCGGCAGATCGGGGATCGTCAGGGGAACTTGTGGCGGCGCCTTCAGCAGCCTGGTGATCTCGTCGAATTCGTCGTTGTTGTCATAGATCTGCCGCTCGCCCTCGCGCAGAATGTTCGGCCAGTTCGGGTCCGAATAATATGCGCCATAGAACTCGCGCGCCCGTTCCTCGGTCGGGAAGACGAAGTAGTAGGTGTGGTCCCGCTGGTAATGCGTCGCCAGCTGCTCGGCCTTCACCACATAGCCATAGCCGGGCACGTAGCGGATATCGTCGATCGGATGCTTCTCGCAGGTCGCCGCGCCGCAGAAGACCACAACGGCGAAAACGCCAGCGATGCGCAGCGCTTGCCGAACGAATGCCTTCATCTCACGCACTCCTTCAAAACCGGTAGGCGATGCCGCCGCCGACGCGGAAGCCGTCGCCCTGGCTGTTGGCGAAATCGTGGCCGCCCCGCACCGTCAGCTCCAGCCCATCCAGCAGGCGATAGATCAGGTGCCCGCCGACGCTGCCCCATTCCTCGTCGAGGGCCACGGCGCCGGTCTGCAGGTCCTGCTCCAATATCTCGGTCCAGCCCACATTGGCGCCGAGGGTGAATTCCGACGAGATGTGCCAATCGGCCCCGCCATTCACCAGCCACAGATCCATGCTGGCCCGGTCATTGTCCGGCAGGGTCGGATCGGAATAATCGGATTCGCGCTCGATATAGGAATAGGCGCCAAGCAGGCTGAACTGCACCGGCCCGACCGGCGCCGTCAGCAGCGCGAACGGCGTGGCGCGCCATTCGGTGTCCTTGCGGTCGGTCTCCGTGACTTCGCCGAAGAAGCGATTGGTCAGCACGTCCTCTTCCTCGCCGCCGCCATAGCGCGCCTCGGCGCCGAATGCCAGGAACGGCAGGATGAACAGACCGGCGCTGGCGCCGATGAAGCGGCGGTCGAAATCGCCCTTCATGTCGTCGAAGCGCAGGGTGCGCTCACTCTCGCCGAAATCGACACCGGCTTCGATGCGGCCGAAGCCCTGGCGGCCGAGGCCCGCTTCCAGCCCCAGGATCACCTGGCTGCCGTGGGCGTTGCCGTTGCGGCTGAGATCGACATCGACCAGCGGCCCCTCGCGATAGCCGTAATCCAGCGTGGCGCGCCAATGATGGAAAAAGGATGGCGGTTCGATGGGGACGATCTTGTATTCGCCAGACTGGTCGGTATCGGCCGTCGCCGCGGCGGGCGAGAGCTGCTCAGGCGCGGACTGCGCGAATGCCGGCGTGCCAAGGCCAAGGAACGAGATGGCGGTCCAGACGAACACATGACCTTGCCGCGACGCTCCTGTCGCGGTACCGGCGCCACAACCCTTCATGCTTCACCCCCAAAGCTTCACCCGGGCGAAAAAACGAGTCGGCTCGCTTCGAGCGATGGGAGTTCAACCGACAAGGACCCGCTGGTCCAGCGCGGTCGGCAATCGCGCGCAATTTTCCTGTCAAAAGCTGCATGCATTCCATAAGGTGTGCGCCCATAAGCTATGCGGCCGGCGATCGGACGATTTCGAGGATCGCGGCGCGGCTGACAGCGATGACGAATATTTTAGACAAAACGACAGCCTGCATATGAAGCCCTCCTCCATGTATGCGGCGCTGGCGCAGCAGCTCAGCGTGTCGGCGATCCTGGCGCATCCGAAATTCCCCGCAATCCTGCTGGCCTATGCCGACCGTCTGCTGGCGATGCGCCGCGGCGAGCGGCTGATGAACCAATTGCTGGCACAGCGCGAGCGCGAGTTCCTGGGTTTCCTGCTGCTGTGCCAGCATTATGCCCATCTCGAGGGCGGCCCGCCGCCGACGCTCGGGCGCCTGGCGGTGTCGGGCCTGGGCAGCGCGCGCCGGGTTGCCGCTTTCATCAACCTCCTGCGGATATCCGGCTTCGCCCGCGCGACGCCGGACCCGGACGACAAGCGCCAGCGCATCCTGGAGCCGACGCAGCGCCTGATCGACCTGCACCGCGACTGGACCCAGGCGGCCTTTCACCAGCTCGACCGCTTCCTGGAAACGCCGCTGCTGGAATGGCATCTGGCGACCGACCTCGCCTTTCACCGCCGCGCCTGCCTGATCGGCGCCGAAGACATCTTCAACGGCACCAGCTTCGCGCCTGGCCGCTTCCCCCTGGTCGATTTCCTCACCCCTCATCGCGGCGGCCACCTGATCGCGGCCAGCCTGGCGCAAGCGCTGTGCGCCGGCGGGCAGATGGCGGAGAGCCTGACGATCAAGCTGCCCTACGGCAAGCTGGCGCGCCGCCTCGGCGTCTCGCGCAGCCATGTGCTGAACGTGTTCGCGGCGGCGGCGGAGAAAGGCTACCTCGAAACCGGCGACGCGGGACGGCGCATCGAGCTCACCGAGAACAGCCGCGCCGACCTGCTCGGCTATTTCGCCCACGAGCTCAGCTTCATCGGCCAGAACGCGGTGCGCGCCTGCGATCCGTCCACGCCGCTGGATATCGCCTGGCTGTCGAAGTGAGGCCTACTACGCGCTCGCCTTATCGAGCGCGCCGAGGTCGCCATCGCTCAGCTTCAACGTGGCCGATTTCATGATGTCGTTAAGCTGCGCGATCGACGTGGCGCTGGCGATCGGCGCGGTGACACGGGTCATCAGCCAGGCGAGCGCCACTTGCGCCGGCGTGGCATTGTGGCGGGATGCCACCTCGTCGAGCGCCGCCAGCACGGCGCGGCCGCGCGGATTCAGGTATTGCTGTGCATCCTCGCCGCGCACGCTCTTGGCGAAGTCCTGCTCCGACCGGTACTTGCCGGTAAGGAATCCGCTGGCCAGCGCGAAATAGGGAATGACGCCAAGCTTATGCTTGCGACAGACCGGAGAGAGATCGCTCTCGAATTCCTTGCGCTCCACCAGATTGTAGTGCGGCTGCAGGCTCTCGTAGCGCGGCAAGCCGTTCTTCTGCGCCGCCATGAGCGCCGCATCCAGGCGCGCGCCACCGAAATTGGAGGCGCCGATGGCGCGGACCTTGCCCGCCTTGATCAGCGCGCCGAAGGTTTCCAGCGGCTCCTCCACCGGCAGGGTCAAATCATCCTCGTGCGACTGGTAGAGATCGATGTAATCGGTCTGCAGCCGCTTCAGCGAGGCATCCACCGCGCGCTCGACATAGTCCTTGCGCAGGCCCTTCTTGTCGCCCCCCATGTCCTTGCCGACCTTGGTGGCGATGACGACGTCGTCGCGCTTGCCCCGCTTCTTCAGCCAGGTGCCGATGACCTTTTCCGACTCGCCGCCCTGGTGCCCGTCGGCCCAGCGCGAATAGACATCCGCCGTGTCGATGAAGTTGAAGCCGCCGGCGACGAAGCCGTCGAGCAGCTTGTGGCTGGTCGCCTCGTCGGCGGTCCAGCCGAACACATTGCCGCCCAGGCACAAGGGCGCCACGCGCAGGGCCGACTGGCCCAGTTGCCGTTTTTCCATGCGGAGAGTCCCCCCTCAATCTTCGTTGTTGGCCCAGACGGGCTTGAGCTTGTCCATCGCCGCGACGCGCTCGGCGATTTTCACCAGGGCCGGCGCCTGCTCCATGAACCAGGCATTGCCGGGCCGCCAGGCCGTCATCACCGCGACATAGAGGTCGAGCGCGGAGAAGGCCTCGCCCAGCACCCAGGGTTTGCAGGGATTCTGCGACACGAAATAGCTCCACAAGGTCTTGCGATGCTCGTCAGTCGCCGCGCGCAGATGCTTGCCGGAGGCTTCGTCTTTCGCCCACTTCTTGGGATCGTCGCCATAGGTGAAGGTCGGATAGATGGCCGCGACGAGAAAGACCAGCCAGCGCAGGAAAGCGGGGCGCAGCGGATCGTCCGCCGGCGGCGCCAGCCTGGCCTGCGGCGCAAGGTCGGCCAGATGCAGGATGATGGCGGCGCTCTCCGTCATCACCTGGCCGTCGGGCAGGATCAAGGTCGGCACCTGGCCCAACGGGTTGAAGCCGAGCAGCCGCTGATGATCCGGCCCCGCCCCGCCATAGGGAATCTGCTCCACCTCGCACGGGATGCCGGACAGCGCGAAGGCCGCCTCGACGATCATCGAGCCGGTCCATTTGGAGCCGATCAGATGGTATGTGCCGGTCACGCGCGTCCGCTCCTCACCGCCGGTTGAAGTGCCGCTTCAGGATCACCGAGGTCTCGATCTGCACCACGTCATCCAGTTGCGCGATCTCGGCGCGAATCTCCTGCAGCCGTGTCATGCTGTCGGCCACCACTTCCAGCATGGCATCGGTCTCGCCGGCAACGGAATCGAACACCACCACTTCCGGGATCTCCCGCAGATGCGGCGCCAGGTCGTCGCAGATCGCCTGGCGCGTCTTGACGAACATGTAGGCGGCGATGGAGGCGGCCCCCTGGTCGTTGCGGCGGATGGTATAGCCGGCGATCAGGCCGTCGCGCTCCAGCCGCGCCAGCCGCTCCTGCGTCGCCGAGCGCGACAGGCCGATGCGCCGCGCCAGTTCCTTCACGCTCTGGCGGCCATTCTCCGCCAGCAGCGCCATGATCTTGCGGTCGGTCTCGTCCTGCTTTCGGCTCATCTGCTCCCGCGTCCGGCCCCCGGCCGGACATTCAACCAAGGCAATCCGCCACCCGTCCGGACATTGTTGCCCCAGGAAATCTTATTACAGGGCATTTTATCACCGGGCATCTTGCCGGTCCCCACCGGTCATAATGACGATACAGGCCGGCGTGCGCCCCTGCTAGGGGATCGGCCATGCAATTCCTGAAGCCCAGCTCTTTCACTGCCGACCGTGCCTGGGGCGCGCTGTCGATCGCCGAGATCGAGGGCGCCACCGTGCGCCTGCATTGGACCGACCGGCCTTATGTCTGGCACGTCAATGACGGTGCCGAAGTGTTCGTGGTGCTGGAGGGAACCGTCACCATGCGCTACCGGATGGATGGCCGCGAGCTGAGTCGCCTGATGCAGCCGGGCGACATCTGCCACGCCGAACCCGGCGACGCGCATGTGGCCGAGCCCATCGGAAACGCCCGCATCCTGGTGATCGAGAAAAGGGGCAGCGTGTGATCCGGTTTGCGCGCTGGATCAGGACGGGCGCTTTAAGAACAGGCGATTGAGCTTGTTGAACACCGCATAGACGCGGTCGAAGGCGGTGCGGAACGAGCCGCCACCGGACTTTCCAAGCTCGCGCTCGATCTCGGCGATCGAGCGTCGCCCGTCGATCCGAGACAGGATCGGCGCCGCCATCTCCGGCAGCGGGAACTTGACCTCGATGCCGTCGATCTTGGCCTTCAGCACGCGGGCGTCGGCGAGGCCCTTGGTCCAGCTCTCGCTGCCCGGCCGCAGCACCGGCACCATGGAAGCGTCGCCAGGCGTGGCGATGCTGCTGCCCGCCTGTCCCTGCGGCACCAGATAGACGATGTGGCGCTTCAGGTTTCCCGCCAGCAGCTCCGCGAAGCCGGCACGGCCCAGCGCATCGAGCCGCGCCACGCGGCGCAGCAGATCGGGATCGGTCAGATAGCTTTCGGGCTCGTAGCGCCACGGCTCGATGAAGCTGGCGATCTCAAGGCCCGCGCTTGCCGCCAATTGCGCGAGCTCGCCCACGTCATAGGCGCGGTCGCGGGAATGCAGCAGCAGGTCATAGAGGCCCGGATCGCCGGCCTCGATATGGTCGCCTACCGCCGGGTTGCGCCGCAGCCAGTTGGTCGGCGGCATCTGCCCCAGCAGGCTGCGCGCCAGCTTCAGCCGCGCCTTCGGCGTGTTGGCCGGCGCCGGCTCGCTCTGGGTCAGCGCGCGCAGCATGGCCTGCGCCTGGTAGACGCCGGTGCGGCCGTGGCGGCCATAGACCATGATGCCCATGCCGCCGCCCCGCGCGAGCGCCCGCGCCAAGGTGGCGAGGCCGGCCTCCGGGCTTTCCAGGTGATGCAGCACGCCACAGCAATCCACGTAATCGAAACCGCCGAGGCCGAGCTGTGGCAGATCGAGCAGCGACCCGCTCATGAAGCGGATATTATCGAGGCCGCGCACCTTGGCCCGCGCCTCGGCGATGGCGCGCGAGGCCTTGGAGAGGTCGAGATAGACGATCTCCGCCGGGCATCCTGCGTCTTTCAGATGCTGCGCCAGCATGATGGTCGCATCGCCCGTGCCGCCGCCGGCGACCAGCGCGCGGAACGGCTGCCGGAAGTCGCGGCCACCGGCGAAGATGTAGTGGTTGATTTCCAGCAGATGGCTCGGCGAGCCCTCGATCAGGCGCTTGGCCTCGTCCGCCGGATCGCGCGCCGGATAGGGATAGGCCTCGTATTGCTCGATCAGCGCGTCGGACATGGATGGACGGGGGCGTTCGGAGATGTTGCGAGCCGCACCATGCCCGCGATGCGGGCCGGGATCAAGCCGCCCAGCCTTTAATCCGCCCAGCCTTTAATCCGCCCGGCTTCTATTCCGAGCCGTCGACCTTGAACATCTTGGTCTGCTCGGCATGCACCTTGACCACCAGATTGAGCTGGTCGCCGATCACCTTCAGCGATTTCTCGCCGGTGCGCGGCAGCGGCACCTTGACCTTGCTGCAATAAGTGATCATGGCCGCGGCGATGGTCGGCGCCTGGATGTTGATCTTGGCGGGCTGCGGCGAGGTGTCGTTGCGGATGCCGAGTGTCACGATCAGGTCCGGCTCGGTCGTGAAGGTGCAGGATTCGACGGTGCCGGGCGGCAGGCTGTGCTTGGTGGTGGCGAAATACATCTTGAGCGCCATGATCAGCGCATCTTTGCTGAAGCCGATATGGCGCAGTTCGCTGAGCGCGGGCAGACGCGCATTCAATCCCGAAGGCTTGCCGCCAGCGGCATTCTTGTTGGGCGGATTGTTCATGGTCCCCTGGTCGCTGAACGGCGCGAAAGCCGCGACTCACCTGGCGACATTCGCGCGTCGCTTCACAATGTGACGCTCCCGATGACGCTCCACAAGGACTTAATTTGTGACAACGCCCCTGCCGCGCCGCCGGAGCCCGTCATCAGAATTTTTCCGTCCAGGGCCGCAGGTCAAGCTCTTGGGTCCAGGCGCTTTTTGTTTGCCGATGCAAGTGCCAATAAGCATCCGCAATCTCGGCCGGGCGCAGCTTGGCATCGTTCGGGTCATCTCCGATTTGGCCGTCGACGATGGTATGCGCCACATGAATGCCCTTTGGCCCCAATTCGCGCGCCAAGCTCTGCGCCAACGCGCGCAGTCCGAACTTGGCCATGGCGAAGGGCGCGAAATTGGCGCTGCCGCGCAAGGACGCCGTCGCCCCGGTGAAAATGATGCTGCCGTGCCCTTGCGGCGCCATGGCGCGGGCCGCGGCCTGCCCGACATGGAACCCGCCGAGGCACCCCACCCGCCAGGCCGCTTCGACCTGCGAGGCGGTGAGGTCCAGGATGCCGCCCCGCGCATAGCCGCTGGCATTGAACACCACCAAGGACGGCGTACCGTGTACGGACATCGCACGCTCAAACAGATCGTCGACATTCGCCTGGTCCGTGACATCGCAGGCATGCGCGGCGACCTCCTTCAGGTCGCGCTGGTCCAGCAGCGCGCGCAGCCGCTCCGCATTGCGCGCGCCGGCGCTGACCGCGAGGCCCTCGCGCGCGCAACGCGCGGCCAGCGCCGCGCCGAGGCCCGGCCCGACGCCGATGATGATGGCATGTTCCTTGGATGGCATGGGTCACTCCACGTCGATCGCTCTCGGTGGAGAGTATAGAAAGGCAGGAGCTTTGTTACAGCGATAGTTACAGCGGCTTGGGCGGCAGCGTTTCGATGACACGCTTGTTGACCCCGTCATCCAGCTCGACGCGCAGCTTCCAGCTTTGCCAGGTGGTGCGATAGAGGGTGGGATTGCTGATCCGCACCTTCGCGGTGCTGTCGATCACCGAGCTGGTCTGGTTGGCGCCACCGGAGGAAAAGATCGGGAAGCCGATGCCGATGCCCGTGGAGACATGACCGGAGGATCCGCCGCCGACCCCGACGCCGACGCTGGGCCTGGGGCCGCCATCCGATTGATAGACGCGCCGGTCGCGCTGGATGTCATAGGCGGCGGTCTGCTGGCCGTTGGGGTCGATCAGGAACACCCGCGCCGCCGGCAGGGGATCGCGGATCGTCACCTCGATCACCGTCGGGTCGCTGGCCAGGAAATGCGAGCTGGCGCCGTACTGCGTGTTGACGTTGCCGCCGGTGCCGCCATAGCCGCTGCCGCCGCCGGACGAGCAGGCGGCCAACGGCAGCGCCGCGGTCAGGGCCAGCAGGATGGGAATGAGGTGCTTGCGCATACGATTCATTGTGAGCCTAACCCCGGACGCCGCCAAGTGTGCCATCGAACACGCTCGCGTGAGGCCTGTGATCCGGGTCACAGCACCTGAGCCAGATGCCGCAGCAGGCCGGCGGGATCATCGGTCAGGATCGCGGCGACGCCGGCGGCCCGCAGCCGGTCCCAATCCGCCGGTTCGTTCGCGGTCCAGGCCCAGACCGCCAAGCCAGCACCGGCGCAGGTCCGCACCAGGTCGGCGGTCACGGCGCGGTGCTCCACCTCGATCAGGCTGGCCCCGCTGGCGACGAGCTCTGTGGCTTCGGCGCCCGGCTTGAAATCGAGCGCGATGCGGATGTCGGGATCGCGGCGCTTCACCCATGCGGCGGTCCCGGCATCCGCCAGATTGACGATGGCGCGGCGGTGCAGCGCGAAGCGGGTGAACTGATTGACCAGCCAGCGCGCCGCATCCTCCGGCGCGCGATAATCGCCGTCCTTGAATTCGAGGCACAGGCGCGCATCGCCGGTCGCTTCCACCACCTCGGCGAGGCGCGGCACCTTGGCGCCGGCATGATTCGCGCCGCGCCAGCGTCCGGCGTCGAGCCGGTCGATCTCCGCAGCGCTGAAGGAATCGATCCTCCCGTTCCGTCCCGTCGTGCGCGCCAGTTCGCGATCATGGATGACGAAAGCGACATTGTCGGCCGAGCGATGCACGTCCAGCTCGATGACATCGACGCCGAGCGCGATGGCGCCCCGCGCCGCTTCCAGAGTGTTCTCCGGAAAATTCCGCGAATCGCCGCGATGGGCGACGACCAGCGGACGATGGCTCTTGGCTTGTCTCAATTCGCCGGCTTGCCCAGCCCGTCGATCTCGTGCTGCAATTGCGCGCGCTCGGGCGAGCCTTCGGGCATCAGCTCCAGCACCTTGCCCCACAAGTCGCGCGTCTCGTCGGTCTTGCCTTCCGCCCGCGCCACCACGCCGGCATAGAACAGGCCGAGCGGATTGTTAGGGTCGAGGTTGCGGATGCGCGTCACCACGGCGGGGAATTGCTCCGGCACCTTCTTGTCGAGATCGGCGCGGCCTTCGATCAGCGAACCGGCATAATCCAACTGCACGTCGAGCCGCGCCGGCGCCAGATCCGCCGCCTTGCCCCAGGCATCGCGCGCCTGGTCGTATTCCTCCAGCACGCGATAGGCGTTGGCGAGCCGCACCCAGCCTTCCACGTCTTGGGGATTCTCCTTCATCTTGGCCGCCAGGCGCTCGACCATGGAGCGGATGAAGGCCTCGCGCTCCTCCGGCGACATCTGCGCCGCGTTCGCCATGTCTTCGGAGCCCGGTCCCGGTTGCGCGCCGGGTTGCGCCGCGGCCGCCGCGGCATCGGCGTCGCGGCCCGGCAATTGCGCCGGGTCCCGGCCCAGGCTGCGCGCGGCCTTGTCGATGTTCTCCGCCACCGCCTGGCGCAAAGGAGCCGCCGCCGGCAGATCGCGCTCCAGCGCCAGCCAGTCGGTCAGGGCGCCTTCGACATCGTCGGCCTGCGCCTTGGCCAGCGCCAGGAAGAAGCGCGCGGTCACGTCGGTCGAATCCTGCGCCAGCACGCGGCGCAGGGCGTTCTGCGCGTCCGCCGCCACCATGCCCTGCTGGGCCAGGATCGCGGCATGCGCATATTGGCGCAGGATGTCGATCTCGTTGCGGCCCAGCGCCATCGCCTTGGCGAAGGCGTTGACCGCATCCTTCGACCGCTCGAGCGCGGCATAGGCGCGCGCCAAATCGATCCACGCCTGCGCGTCGGACGGCGTCTCTTCCACTTTCGCTTCCAGCGCCTGCACCTCCGGCGAGGTGCGCTCGCGCTCCGCCGCCAGCCGCTCCATCGCCGATTGCGAGGGCAGTTGCGGCGAGCCCAGCAGCAGGTAGAAGCCGAATCCGAGCAGGGGCAGGATCACCGCCATGGCCAAGGTCAGATGGTGCCCCGGTGGCTTGGCGGGCAGGAACTTCTTGCCCTCGTCCAGCGCCAGGATGCGGCGCTCGATCTCCACCTGCGCGGCGCGCGCCTGGTCCGGCGTCAATAGCCCGCGCCGCTCGTCGCGCGACAGTTCCGACAATTGGTCGCGATAGACCGCCAGCGCATAGGCATCCTCACTCTTGAACTTGCGCGTGTCGAACAGAGGCGCCGCCAGCACCACGGCGGCGGCCAGCGTCAGGATGCCGGCGATGAGCCAGAACAGGATCATGACCTGCCCTCCTCATCGCGCAGCATTTCGGCCACGCGATTGCGTTCGGCGGCGCTAAGCTCGCGGGCCGCGGCCGGCTGCGCGGCGCGACGGCGGAAAAAGACGATGACGCCGATCAGCGCCAGCACCAGCACCGCGAACGGCCCGATCCACAAAGCGTAGGTCGTCGCCTTGAAGGGCGGCTGGAACAGAATGAAATCGCCGTAGCGCGCCACGAGATAAGCGCGGATCTCCTGATCGCTTTTGCCGGCGGCGATCTGCTCGCGGATCAGCGTGCGCATGTCGCGGGCGATGTCGGCCTCGGATTCGGCGATCGACTGGCTCTGGCACACGACGCAGCGGATCTCGTAGGACAGGGTACGCGCGCGCTGCTCCAAGGCCGGATCGGCAAGCTGCTGCTCCTGCGCGAACACCGGCGCCGCAAGCAGCCACAGCAACGCCGCGACGATGATGCGCCAGGCGGTCATTGCATCACCGCCTTGATCGCCGGCGCCAACTGGTCTTCCAGATTGCCGGGCGCGATCGGTCCGGCCAGGCGATAGCGCACGACGCCGTCGCGATCGATGATGTAGGTCTCCGGCACGCCGGTCAGGCCGAACTCGATGCCGGCACGGCCGCTCTCATCGGCGCCGATCGCGGCATAGGGATTGCCGAGATCGTCGAGATAGCGCCGCGCATCCTCCGGCTTGTCCTTGTAGGCGATGCCGATCACCGGGATGCCGTATTCCTTGGCGATCTTGCCCAGCAGTGGATGTTCCGCGCGGCAGGGCAGGCACCAGGAGGCGAAGAAATTGATCGCCACCGGCTGGCCCTTCAACTCGGCCAGCGATAGCGGCGCACCGCCCGGGAGCAAAGCGGGCAGTTCCAGCGCCGGCACCGGCTTGCCGATCAGCGCCGACGGTAAGGCGCTCGGGTCGCGCTTGGGATCGAGCCCGCGCCAGAAGATCGCCACCAGCACGGCGACCAGCACAATTGGTAGGAGATACAGCAAGCGGCGCATGATGCTGTTACGCTTTCGCCGCTTGCGCGGCGGTCGCCTTCACCGGCGCGCCGACGCGGTAGCGCCGGTCGCTGAGGCTGGTCAAGCCGCCCAGCACCATGACCAGGGCGCCGAACCAGATCCACGGCACCAGCGGCTCGTGATAGACGCGCACCGTCCAGCCGCCCTTGCCGTCCGGCTCGCCGATCACCGCATAGAGATCGGCCAGGAAGCCGGAGCGGATCGCCGCTTCGGTCGTCGGCATCGGCTGCACGAAATATTGCCGGCGCTCCGGATAGAGGTCGGTGACGAACGCACCGTCTTTCGTCACCACGAAATGCGCCCGCTCGGCCAGGTAATTCTCGCCGCGCGCCGCCGTGACCGTATCAAGACGGTATACGTAGCCCTGTAGTTCCAGCTCTTGCCCCGGCTGCAGCACCTGGACCTGCTCGCTCTTCCAGGCGGAGGAGCCGGTCATGCCGATGATGGCGATGGCGAGGCCCGCATGCGCCAAGGTCATGCCGTAGGCGGCGCGCGGCAGGTGCGTGGCGCGGCGCAACGCGCTGATCGGCGAGCCGCGGAACAACCGGATGCGCTCCATCCATTCGATGATCGTGCCGACCAGCAGCCAGACGCCGGCGGCAAGGCCGAGCGGCGCGAGGATCGGCCCGTCCAGCTTGATCCACAGCGCGATGATTGCGGCCCCCGCGGCGCAGATGCCGGCGGCGATCAGCCGCTGCAAGGCGCCCTTCACATCGCCGCGCTTCCAGCCCATGAAAGGACCGACCGCCATCAGGAACACCAGCGGCAGGGAGAGCGGCACGAAGGTCGCGGCATAGAAGGGCGCGCCGACCGAGACGGTGCCGCCGCCGAACAACTCCAGGATCAGCGGATAGAGCGTGCCCAGCAACACGGTCGCCGTCATGGTGGCGAGCAGCAAATTATTCATCACCAGGGCGCCTTCGCGGCTGATCGGCGCGAACAGGCCGCCCGAGCGCAGCACCGGCGCGCGGATGGCAAACAGGGTCAGCGGCACGCCGATGGCGATCGCCAACAGCATCAAGATGAAGACGCCGCGCGTGGGGTCATCCGCAAATGCGTGAACGGAGGTAATGATCCCCGACCGCACCAGGAAGGTGCCGAGCAGCGAAAAGGCGAAGGTCAGGATCGACAGCAGGATGGTCCAGGCCTTCAGCGAATCGCGCTTCTCCACCACCAGCGCGGAATGCAGCAAGGCCGTTCCGATGAGCCACGGCATGAAAGAGGCGTTCTCCACCGGGTCCCAGAACCACCAGCCGCCCCAGCCCAGCTCGTAATAGGCCCACCACGATCCCAGCGCGATGCCGCCGGTGAGGCAGGTCCAGGAGAGCAAGGTCCAGGGGCGCACCCAGCGCGCCCAGGCCGCGTCCACCTTGCCGTCGATCAAGGCGGCGACGGCGAAGGAGAACACGATCGAGAAGCCGACATAGCCGAGATAGAGCATCGGCGGATGCATCGCGAGGCCGGGATCCTGCAGCAGCGGGTTGAGCTCCTGCCCCTCCAGCGGCGCCGGATGCAGCCGCGCGAAGGGATTCGAGGTCAGCAGCATGAACAACAGGAACCCGGCGGAGATCATCGCCTGCACGGCGAGCGTGCGCGCCTTCAGCCGCGGCGGCAGATTGGCGCCAAAGACCGCGACGAGGCCGCCGAAGATGTTGAGGATGAGCACCCAGAGCAGGAGCGAGCCCTCGTGATTGCCCCAGGTGGCGGCGATTCTGTAGATCAGCGGCTGATCGGTGTGCGAATGCAGGGTGACGATCGCCACCGAGAAATCCGAGGTCACGAAGGCGCGCATCAGCGCCAGGAACGCGATCACCACGAAGACGAGCTGCGCCGCCGCCGCCGGCTGCGCCAATTGCATCCACGGCCGGATGCCCCGCGCCGCGCCGATCATCGGCAGCGACGCCTGCGCCAACGCCATGACCAGCGCCAGCACCAGCGCGTAGTGGCCGAGTTCCGGGATCATGATCGCTGCATCTCTCTTACTATAAACGCTATCAACGTCATGGTCGGACTTGGTCCGACCATCCACGAGTTTCTATCGGAAAGCCCCAGTGGCGGCAGGCAAACTCGTGGATGGTCGCGCCAAGCGCGACCATGACGATCGAGTATCTGAGCGTGGTCAGCAACCCTCACTGCCCCACCTGCGTGTCGCCTTTG
>DASZQC010000327.1:0-5552 GCA_035549815.1 Dongiaceae bacterium | reverse complement strand
TGCGCTCGCGAAAGCCGGAGGGGACGGTGCCGAGATCCTCGCCCACCACCACGCATCTGGCGCGGTGAGATTCGATCGCCAGCACCGCCATCATCGCCGCCGCGTCGAACTTCACATAGGCGCCGTTGTTGGCCGTCGTGCCATGGGGCACCCAGAGCAGCCGCTCGATGCCCATCACATGGTCCAGGCGCAGGGCGCCGGCATGGCGCATGTTGGCGCGCAGCAGCTCGATCCACGGCCGGTAGCGTTCGCGCGCTAGAACATGCGGGTCATAGGCCGGCACGCCCCAGACCTGACCGATGTCGGAATAGGGATCGGGCGGCGCGCCGACCGAGACGCCGGCCGCGAACCAGTCGCGCCCGGTGGCAAGCTCCGCGCCATCCGGTGCCGGTCCGACTGCCAGATCGCGATAAAGACCGATCGGCAGTTTCGTGGCGGCAACGGCATCCGCCAGCGCGCGGTCGGCGCAGAATTGCAGGAACAGGTGGAACTCGGCATCACCTTCCGCATGGGCGGCTTCGAAGGCGGCGAAGATGCTGAGGGAATCGCCGCCTTCGACGACGAAGCGCTGGAACGATGCGAAAGCGTCGCCGCCCGCCTCGCGGAAGCGTGTCCACAATTTCGCCAGCGCCTGCCGCTTCAGCTTGAACACGCCCGCATAGTCGATCAGCGTCGCCGCGCGCAGCCTTGCGGCTTCGCGTTCCGCGTCGGCAAACCACGGATCGGAAGCAGCCAGCTCGGCAAATCCGCGGATCGCGCGCGGGTCGACATAGGCGGCCTCCAGGAACCTGCGGTCGGACGGGTAATAGGGGCTGGCGCGGTCCGGCTTGTCCGGGAACAAGGCATGCAGCGGATTGATGCCGACCAGCGCGCCGCCGCGTTGCGCCACCTGCTCGCCGATCTGGCGCAAGGCGGTGAAATCGCCCATGCCCCAATCGTTCTCTGTGCGCGCGCTGTAGAGGTTGGTCGATACGCCCCAGCATTTGCCGCCACCGGCCAGGATCGCCGGCTGCCACGTCCTTCCCGGTGTCGCCGCGACCGTCGCCGTCGCCTCGCCGATCGACAGCATGTGGAATCCCACCGGCAGCGCGACATCCGTCGCGATGCGCCATTTCTCGCGCACGCGACCGTCGACCCGGCGCGCCTCGGCCAGTTGGCCGTCGCTGGGCCGCAGTTGCAGGGCGCGCGTGTTGCCGCCCTCGACCGACAGGCGCGCTTCGGCCAGGCGGCCGGACTCTGCGCGATCGGTGATCATTTCGAAGGCAAAGGGCTCGCCGGCGCGCGCGACCAGGAAGGGCCGCAGGGCTGCCTGCCATGGCGCTGCTTCCAGCGCGTGCAGGCCGGCGCGCACATCGCCGGCATTTGTGGCCGGCAGGCGCATGGCGCGGAGCAAAGCGCGCTTGGTCTCCGTGCTGACGACATGATCGTGGCCGTTGGCATCGCGATGCTCCGGCTCAATCCCGGCCAGGAGCGCGAGGCGCTCCAGATATTCCGGATGATCGCGTGCCGGCGCCTTGGCATCGTCCGTCAACACGATGACCGCGCGTGCCGGCACCTGAAGCGTCACACCGATCGTATGCGCCACCGCTGTCGTGCCGGTCGAATCCAGCGCCACTTTCCATTGCCCGGTCGCCGGCGGCAGCGTCGCGCTCAGCGCCGGACCGCCATTTACCAGCACATAGACGTGATCTTCCGCGTCGTCATTGGCCTCGAACAATTCCAGCCCAATGAAGCGCGCGCCGTTGCTCCAATCGGCCGCGCCGAATTCCACGCCGTCTGCCCGCCGCCACGCCGCGTCCTTGTAATCGCCATCCACCCGCGCGCCGGCCAGGAAGCGGTTGCGCCGCAGGGCGGGGTGCGCCTTGCGCAGGGCAATCAGGCGCTGGACGAAGGCGGTCAGATCCGCGAACTGCGCGGCGGCCGCCCAGTCGATCCAGGTCGTCGCATTGTCCTGGGCATAAGCGTTGTTGTTGCCGCCCTGGCTCTGGCCCAGCTCGTCGCCGGCGCGCAGCATCGGCGTGCCGCGCGACACCAGCAGTGTGGCGAGCAGGGCGCGCATATCGTTCCGCCGCGCCGCGATAATCGCCGGATCGTCGCTCGGCCCCTCTACGCCGTGGTTCCAGCTATGATTCTGGTCGGTGCCGTCGCGATTGTGCTCGCCATTCGCTTCGTTGTGCTTCTGTGTGAAGCTGACGAGATCGGCGAGGGTAAAGCCGTCATGCGCGGTGACATGGTTGATGCTGTCGCCGGGAAAGCGGCCCGGCTTGTTGAAGCGGTCGGACGACCCGGCGAGGCGCGAGGCCAGTTGCCCGACGCCGGAAGTGCCTTGCCAGAAGCGCCGGACGTCGTCGCGGAACTGGTCGTTCCATTCCGCCATGCCGGCCGGAAAGGCGCCGCCCTGATAGCCGCCGGGACCGACATCCCATGGCTCGGCGATGAGCTTGACCTGCGACAGCAACGGGTCCTGCCGCAACGCCGCCAGGAACGGACCATTGGCGTCGAAACCATTCTCGCCGCGCCCCAAAGTGGCGGCGAGGTCGAAGCGGAATCCGTCCACGCCATATTCGCCGACCCAATGACGCATCGCATCCATGATCAGGCGCAGCACGATGGGCCGATCGGCCGCCAGTTCGTGTCCGCAACCGGTGGCGTTGCTATAGAAGCGCGGATCGTCAGGCTTCAGTCGGTAATAGCTCGCGTTGTCGATGCCGCGATAGCAGATCGTGGGCCCGAGTTCGTCGCTCTCGCCGCTGTGGTTGAACACCACGTCGACAATCACCTCCAGGCCGGCCTCGTGCAGCTTCGCGATGGCGGCGCGCAGATTGTTTCCGCCATTCGCCAGATAGCGCGGCTCCGGCGCCAGGAAGGTGACCGGGTTGTAGCCCCAGTAATTGCCGAGGCCGAGCGGCGGCAGATGCCGCTCGTCGATGAACGCGGCCAGCGGCATCAACTCGATCGTAGTGACGCCGAGCTTGGTCAGATGCTCCAAAGCCGCCGGCTGCGCCAGGCCGCTGAGCGTGCCGCGCAATTTCTCCGGCACCTTCGAATGCAGCTTGGTGAAGCCCTTGGCGTGCAGCTCATAGATGATGGTGTCTTCCCGGGCGATCTGGGGGCCACGCGCTGCGGCGGCGCCCGGCGCCGTCACGATCGCTTTCGGCATGTCCGCCGCACTGTCGGTCGCGTCGAAGCTGAGATCGGCGCGCGGGTCGCCCTTCACATGCCCATACAAGGACGGCGCCAGCCGGAACGGCCGGTCGATCGCCTTGGCATAAGGGTCGATCAGCAGCTTGTGGTGATTGAAGCGATGCCCACGCGCCGGATCGAACGGCCCATAGACGCGATAGCCATAAAGCTGTCCGGGGCCGATGCCGGCCACATGACCGTGCCAGACATCGCCGGTGCGCTCAGGCAGCCGGATGCGCTCCAGCTCCTTCGCGCCGGATGCGTCGAACAGGCAGAGTTCCACGCGCTCCGCGTGGGCGGAGGCCAAGGCGAAATTGGTGCCGCGCCGGTCGGCAGTCGCGCCGAGCGGAAAGGGCGACCCGCCGGACAATCGAGAGGTCATGCGCACGGCCTCTCTCTCAGGTGATGACGGAAGGCGCGTCGCGCTTCAGCCGGCCAGGAATGTCCGGCAGCGAGGTGGACAGCTTGATCAGGTCGGCCAGCACCGCCTGCGTGTCCTTGCCGTGCTCCTTCTCGTTCGGCTCGAACCGCTCCAGATAGACGCGCAAGGTGGCGCCCGCGGTGCCGGTGCCGGACAGGCGATAGACCAGCCGCGATCCGTCCTTCAGCAGGATGCGGATGCCCTGGTTCTTGCTGTCCGAGCCGTCGACCGGATCGTGATAGGCGAAATCGTCGGCGCTGGCGATTTCGAACGCGCCGAATTTCTGGCCGGGGAGGGAGGCGAGCCGCGCGCGGAGGTCCTTCATCAATTGCTCCGCCCCCGCCGCATCGACCTCCTCGTAATCGTGTCTTGTGTAGAAATCGCGGCCATAGGTTTTCCAATGATCGACCACGATCTCGTTCACCGACTGCTTGCGCGCCGCCAATATGTCGAGCCATAGCAGCACCGCCCACAGCCCGTCCTTTTCGCGCACATGGTTGGAGCCGGTGCCGGCGCTCTCCTCGCCACACAGGGTGATCTTTCCGGCGTCGAGCAGGTTGCCGAAGAATTTCCAGCCCGTCGGCGTCTCATAGAATTCGACGCCCAGCCGCTTGGCGACGCGGTCGGCCGCCCGGCTGGTCGGCATCGAGCGGGCGACGCCAGCGATCCCGGCCTTGTAGCCCGGCGCCAGATGCGCGTTCGCGGCCAGGATCGCCAAACTGTCGGATGGCGTGACGAACTGGTATTTGCCGATGATCAGATTGCGGTCGCCGTCGCCGTCTGACGCCGCGCAAAGGTCCGGCCCGCCGGTCGACATGGCGAGGTCGAGCAGATGCTTGGCATGGACCAGGTTCGGGTCCGGATGCTCGCCGCCGAAATCCTCCAGCGGCTGGGCGTTCATCACCGTGCCCTTGGGCGCACGCAGGATCTCCTCGATGATGCGCAGGGCATAGGGGCCGGTCACCGCATGCATGGCGTCGAAGCGCATGGTGAAGCCGCCGGCGAACAGGTTGCGGATGCGGTCGAAATCGAACAGCTTCTGCATCAGCGCCGCGTAATCCTCGACCGGGTCGATGATGGCGATGCGCGTCTCCTCGATCCGGCTTTCGCCGATCTGGTCCAGGTCGATGTCGGCCGCATCGGAGACCTTGTATTGCGCGATGGCCTTGGTGCGGGCGAAGGCGGCGTCGGTCACCTTTTCCGGCGCCGGGCCGCCATTGCCGACATTGTATTTGATGCCGAAATCGCCGTCCGGCCCGCCGGGGTTGTGGCTGGCGGACAGCACGATGCCGCCGAAGGCGTTGCGCGCGCGGATCAGGTTGGAGACGGCGGGCGTGGACAGGATGCCGCCGCGCCCGACGATGATATGGGCGAACCCGTTGGCCGCCGCCATCTTCAACACCGTCTGGATGGCGGCGCGATTGTGGAAGCGTCCGTCGCCGCCGACCACCAGCATCGCCCCGGCCGGAATCTCCAGCGTGTCGAACAAGGACTGGACGAAATTCTCCAGATAATGCGGCTGCTGGAACACGGTCACCTTCTTGCGCAGGCCGGAGGTGCCGGGTTTCTGCCCGTCGAACGGCGTGGTCGGAACGATTTTGATCATGCGCTTTGCTTCTTGCGGTCGGCGGCCAAATCTTTGTAGAGCGCGGCATACTGCGAGGCCGGGCGATGCCAGCTCACATCCGTTCCCATGCCGCGCTGCTGCATGCGGCGCCATGCCACCGGGTCGCGATAAAGGCGCACGGCGCGCGCGACCGCGGCGCCCAGCGCCTCCGCCGTCACCGGCGCGAACTGGAAACCGGTCGCGACGCCGGCGGCCAAGGCGGCATCGTTGGCGTCGATGATCGTGTCGGCCAGGCCGCCGACCCGCGCGACGATCGGCACCGTGCCGTAGCGCAACCCGTAAAGCTGGGTCAGGCCGCAGGGCTCGAAGCGCGACGGGATC
>DASZQC010000326.1:0-8117 GCA_035549815.1 Dongiaceae bacterium | reverse complement strand
TGCGCGCGTTCGATGCCGTCGCCCGTCTGGGCAGCGTCACCCGCGCGGCGCAGGAACTGAACCTGACCCGCAGCGCCGTCAGCCATCAATTGCGTTTCCTGGAAGACGAGCTGGGCTTCGTGCTGATCGAGCGCGAAGGGCGCGGCGTGATCCTGACCTCGCGCGGCGAGGCCTATGCGCGCGAGGTGCGCAAGGCGCTGCAGACCCTGTCCGACGCGCGCATCCGCTCCGCCGACGCGGCGCTGACCGGGCGGCTGGTGATTTCCTGCGCGCCGGGCTTCGCCAGTTTCTGGCTGTGCGCGGAGATCGGCGCTTTCCAGGCGGCCCATCCGCAGGCGCGCATCAGCGTGGTGACGCCGAAGCGCTTCGACGATGTGAGCGCGGCGGGCATCGACGTCTTCATTGCCTTTGGCCGCGACGAATGGGGCGGCAAATGGTTCGAGATGCTGGCCAGCCTGCACAACACGCCGGTCTGCTCGCCCACCCTGATCAATGCGTGCGGCGGCCTCGCCGAGCCGAACGACATCGCCAAGGTGACGCTGCTGCATCTCTCCGACCATGGCGACTGGACGCAATGGCTGATGGCGGCGGGCGCCCACGACGTCGATCCAGCACAAGGTATCGTGTTCTCGGATATGCATTTGGTGATCGCTGCGGCGCTGGCCGGCCAAGGCATCGCCATCGGCGACCCGATCATCGCCGGCGGCGCACTGTCCGCCGGACGGCTGGTGCGACCGTTCCCCCTCGCCATCCGGGCGCCGAGTTCCTATTACCTGGTGACCGACCGCGGCCGCATGAAACAGCCGCTGGTGCGGGCCTTTCGCGCCTGGATCAAGGGCCGCCTCGCCGCGACAGCGGCCAATCAAGACTGACGGCGAACGGCGGCCAGCCGGGACTATGCCCAAAAGGGAATAACCGCCTATAGCGGATGTATCGGGCACTGGTGAATATCCTTCACCATTTTTACAAACCCTATTCGATTTTTCCCCGGGATCGTTCAAGCTAGGCTTCCTCGCAGTCAGAGACGGGATCCGCCCGCCGCCATCGCTCCGAGGAGAAGCCCATGAACGCACCGCTCGCCACACCGACCGCCGAGACCTTCAGCCTGAAGCGCCGCCAGGATCGCGGCGGCACGCCGGCGATGAACTACTGGGGCTGCAAGTCGGAATACGGGGTGCTGACCGATGTGCTGCTGGGCAAGGCGGATCACATCAAGCACCTCTCCACCAGCTCGCTGTCGCGCAAGTACCTGCGCGAGAGCCCGTGCAACATCGAGGTGGCGAAGAAGCAGCATGCCGAGCTGATCTCGGCCTACGAGCACTTCGGGGTGAAGGTTCATTATCACGTGATGGACCCGAACCTGCCTTACCAGGTCTATGCGCGCGATTCGAGCTTCATGACCCCCTATGGCGCGGTCATCACCAACATGGCCAATTGGTGGCGCCGGGGCGAGAATTTCGCCGCCATCCGCAGCTACCAGCAGATGGGCATCCCGATCTACGACATGATCACCGCCGGCCATTTCGAGGGCGGCGATTTCAACGTGATCGAGCCCGGCTGCGTGCTGATCGGCTGCGGCGGCGAGCGCACCCAGGACGAGGCGGCCCAGCAGGTGAAAGGCTGGTTCGACGCCGAAGGCTGGGAAACGAAAATTACCTATTTCGACCCGTTCTACGTCCACATCGACCTGATGGTGGTCATGATCGCCGAGAAGCTGGCGGCGGTGTGCCTTGAGACGACGGCACCCGACGTTGTCGCCTGGCTCAAGTCAAAGAAGATCGAGATCATCCCGGTGCCGTTCCAGGACACGGTGACCCTCGGCTGCAACGTCATGTCGCTGGGCAAGGACCGGGTCATCGCGCCCAAGCACAGCCGGACTTTGATCGAGGCGCTGAAGGCGCGCGGCTTCACCGTGGCGGAAATGGACATGAGCGAGATTTCCAAGACCGGCGGCGGCATCCATTGCATGGCGCAGGCGCTGCGCCGCGAGGAGGCATAGGGCGGGCTTTCTGACCGTTCGGCAAAAACACTTGAACCGTTTGTGACGGCGCGGTCAGGCCTCAATGAGTCGGAATAAGTCAAGAAAGGGTCGACGAAACCCGATGGGATAGATTGACGGACCAAGGGGTCCGTGAGAGCGTACCAAAGACGATCCGTGCGGGCGAGATCAGGCGCCACGCACAGGGAAACAAGAAGAACTGAGAAACCAGGGAGGGCCGACAGGCACATGCGGAATATCCGCGGGCTTGGCCTCTATACCGTTACCTGCACCTGCCCCGCCTCCGGCGGCGGGCGGGATCGCGCATGCCAAAATCCAAGGAGGGAAGGCATCAATGTCTGAGCAGATGAATAAACTGAAGCTGGCGGAAAAGCTGGCCGGGCGCGGCAAGGTCTCGCGCCGCCAGTTCGTCCAGCTGGCAATGGCCGCTGGCTTCACCGCCGCGACCGGTGAACTGATGTTCACCAAGGCCGCGCGCGCCGAGCCCAAGAAGGGCGGCACCTTCCGCCTGGGCGTCGGCCACGGCTCGACCACGGACTCGCTGGACCCGGCGACCTATCCGGACCAGTTCACCGGCACCATGGGCTGGGGCGCCATCGGCAACAGCCTGACCGAACTCAATGCCAAGGGCGAGCCGGTGCCGGATCTGGCCGAGAGCTTCGAGCCGTCGGACGAAGCGAAGAAGTGGGTGTTCAAGATCCGCAAGGGCGCCACGTTCCACGACGGCAAGAATGTCACGGCGGACGACGTCGTCGCCTCTTACCGCCACCATATGGGCGCGGATTCCAAGTCGGCGGCGAAGTCGATCCTGACCGCGATCACCGACATCAAGGCGGATGGCGACAACGTCATCTTCACGCTCGACGCCGGCAACGCCGACTTCCCGTTCCTGGCCAGCGACTACCACACGCCGATCATGCCGGCGAAGGATGGCAAGGTCGATTGGCAGTCCGGCATCCGCACCGGCCCCTTCAAGCTGGAGAAGTTCGAGCCGGGCGTCAGCGCCAAGATGGTCCGCAACGACAATTTCTATAAGGACGTCTGGTTCGACTCGTTCGAGATGTCCTGCATCCCCGACGTCGCCGCCCGCACGGCCGCTCTGACCGCCGGCGAGATCGACTACATGGATCGCTGCGACCTGAAGACGCTCGACCTGGTGAAGATGACGCCGGGCGTCCTGATCACCGAAGTGACCGGCTATGGCCACTACGTGATCCCGATGAACGTCACCGTCGCGCCATTCAACGACGTCAACGTGCGCCTGGCGCTGAAATACGCCATCGACCGCAAGGCGATCGTCGACAAGGTGTTCTTCGGCCACGGCACACCGGGCAACGACAACCCGATCGCGCCGACCATCCAGTTCGCCATCGATCCGCAGCCGCGGCACGATTACGACCCGGAAAAGGCGAAGTCGTTCCTGAAGAAGGCCGGCCTCGACTCGCTCAAGGTCGATCTGTCGACCGCCGATGCGGCTTTTGCCGGCGCCATCGACGCCGCGGTGCTCTACAAGGAGAGCGCGGCCAAGGCCGGCATCGACATCAACGTGATCCGCGAGCCGGACGACGGCTACTGGGATAACGTCTGGATGAAGAAGCCCTGGTGCATGTCCTATTGGAACGGCCGCCCGACCTGCGACTGGATGTTCCAGACCGCCTATGCCGACGACGCGGCATGGAACGACGCCTTCTGGAAGCATCCGAAATTCAACGAGCTGCTGAAGGCGGCCCGTTCGGAGACGGACGACAAGAAGCGCGCCGCGATGTACGCGGAGATGCAGCAGATCCAGGCGGATGACGGCGGCAACGTCGTCATCATGTTCAACAACTACGTCAGCGCGCACAGCGACAAGCTGGCGCACGGCGACCTGGCCGCAAACTGGGACATCGACGGGATGAAGATCGCATCCCGCTGGTGGTTCGCATAACAGAGTATTTGGACGGGCCGCAGCAATGCGGCCCGTCTCGTTTTCCCGTATATTCCGGGACCGGGGGATCGTTACGCCATATGAACGCCGTCCTCAAAATCGTGCTCCAGCGCATGGGCCTAGGCCTCATCACGCTGTTCGTCGTTTCGCTGATCATCTTCGTCGCGGTGCTCATGCTGCCCGGCGGCTTCGCCGAGGCGATCCTCGGCCAGGCCGCGACGCCAGAGACGGTCGCCGCCTTCAACAAGGAGATCGGCCTCGATCAGCCGGCCTGGCTGCGCTACTACAACTGGATCGCCGGCGTGCTGCAGGGCGATTTCGGCACCTCTTACGCCAGCCGCATCGGCTATCGTCGCGAAGTGGCGGAGATGCTGGCGCCGCGTGCCTTCAACACCCTGTTCCTGGCCGGCATGACCGCGGTCATCGCTGTGCCGCTCTCGGTCGGACTCGGCCTGCTCGCCGCGCTCTATCGCAACACCTGGTTCGACCGCGGCATCAACATGGTTTCGCTGGTGTCGATCTCGTTTCCGGAATTCTTCATCGCCTATATCGCGATCGTGCTGCTGGCCTCGCCGGCGTTCCTGAACATCCTGCCGAGCCTGGCCAAGGTCGAGGATGATTCAACAGTGCTCGAGCGCATATATCGATGCTCGCTGCCGGCCATCACCATGACGCTGGTCATCGTCGCGCACATGATGCGCATGACGCGCGCGGCGATCATCAACGTGCTCGCCAGCCCCTATGTGGAGATGGCGCGGTTAAAGGGCGCAAAGCCGTGGCAGATCATCATCCGTCATGCGCTGCCCAACGCCTGGGCGCCGATCGTCACCGTCGTCGCGCTGAACCTCGCCTACCTCATTGTCGGCGTGGTGGTCGTTGAATATGTCTTCACCTATCCCGGCATGGGCAAGCAGATGGTGGATGCGGTGGCCGCCCGTGACGTGCCGGTGGTGCAGGCCTGCGCCCTGGTCTTCGCGGCGACCTACATCATCCTGAACCTGATCGCCGACGTGCTCGGCATCGTCACCAACCCAAGATTGTTGCACCCGAAATGACCGCGACCCATCAGGCCACATCGGCGACACAGGGCGGCAAGGCGGCCCCGAGCATCAGCGCCCGCCGCCAGCGATCGAGGCTGGGCAACGCCTGGCGCGGCTTCGTCAAGGCGCCCTTCAGCGCCAAGTTCGGCATGGTGGTGATCCTGCTCTACGTGATCGCCGCCATCTTTGCCCCGATCATCGCGCCCTACGGCGAATCCGAAGTCGTCGGCGCCGGCTATCAGCCCTGGAGCTGGCAGCACCTGATGGGCACCGACCAGCTCGGCCGGGACCTGTTCTCGCGCCTGATCTTTGGCGCGCGCAACACGGTCGGCGTGGCGTTCCTGACCACGCTCCTGTCCTTCGCCCTGGGCGGCTCGCTGGGCCTGCTGGCGGCGATCGCCAAGGGTTGGACCGACCAGATCCTGAGCCGCATCGTCGATGCCCTGATGGCGATCCCGGTGCTGATCTTCGCCCTGTTGCTGCTCTCCATCTTCGGCACGTCGCTGATCAACATGGTGCTGGTGATGGCGGTGCTGGATTCGACCCGCGTGTTCCGCCTGAGCCGCGCCGTCGCCCAGAACATCGTGGTGATGGATTATGTGGAATTCGCCCGGCTGCGCGGCGAAAAGCTGCCCTGGATCATGCGGCGCGAGATCCTGCCCAACATCATGGCGCCGCTGGTGGCGGAGTTCGGCCTGCGCTTCTGCTTCGTGTTCCTGACCATCAGCGCCCTCTCCTTCCTGGGTTTAGGTCTGCAGCCGCCAACGGCCGACTGGGGTTCCATGGTCTACGAGAACAAGATGCTGATCACGGTCGGGCGCCTGACGCCGCTGCTGCCCGCCGGCGCCATCGCGCTGCTGACCGTCGGCGTCAATTTCGTGGTCGACTGGTTCCTGCATAAGACAAGCGGATTGCGCGAATGAACGACAACGCGAAGCCCTCGTCCGGGCGCACCAAAGGCGATGTGCTGCTGGAGATCCGCGGCCTCAAGATCGAGGGCGAGAGCGATGAGGTCTGGCGCCCGATCGTCAAGGGCGTCGATATCAGCCTGAAGCGCGGCGAGGTGCTGGGCCTGATCGGCGAATCCGGCGCCGGCAAATCGACCATCGGCCTGGCCGCCATGGGTTATGCCCGCGCCGGCTGCCGCATCAACGGCGGCAGCGTCACCTTCGACGGCATGGACCTGCTGGCCGCGAGCGACGAGCAGCGGCGCAAGCTGCGTGGCTCGCGCATCGCTTATGTGGCGCAGAGCGCCGCCGCCTCGTTCAACCCGTCGCACCAATTGATGACGCAGACCATCGAGACGGAGCTGCGCGAAGGCATCCGTGGCAAGGCCGAGGCGGAAAAGGACGCGATCGAGCTCTATCGCCGCCTGCGCCTGCCCAACCCGGAAGAGATCGGCTTCCGCTATCCGCACCAGGTCTCCGGCGGCCAGCTCCAGCGCGCCATGACGGCGATGGCGATGACCTGCCGGCCGGACCTGATCATCTTCGACGAGCCGACCACGGCGCTCGACGTCACCACCCAGGTCGAGGTGCTGGCGGCGATCCGCGACATCGTCGAGCAGTTCCACACCGCCGCCATCTACATCACCCACGATTTGGCGGTCGTGGCGCAGATGGCGGATCGCATCATGGTGCTGCGCTACGGCAACACGGTGGAAGAAGCGCCGACGCGCGAGATGCTGTCCAACCCGAAGCAGGACTACACCAAGTCGCTGTGGTCCGTGCGCAAGCTGGGCAAGCAGGAAGCCCCGGGCGGCGAGCCGATCCTCCAGGTGAAGAACGTCACCACCGCCTATGGCAATGCCGTGCGGGTCCTGAACGACGTGTCGGTGACCGTGCCGCGCGGCAAGACCGTGGCCGTGGTGGGCGAATCAGGCTCGGGCAAGTCGACGCTGGCGCGGGCCATCACCGGCCTGCTGCCGCCGCTCAGCGGCGAGATCCTGTTCAACGGCAAGCCCCTGCCGCGCGCGCTGAAAGACCGCAAGCCGGACACGCTGCGCCGCATCCAGATGATCTATCAGATGCCGGACACGGCGTTGAACCCGCGCCAGACGGTCTATGAGGTGATCGGCCGGCCGCTGGAATTTTATGTCGGCCTGACCGGCGCCAAGAAAGAGGCCCGCATCAGCGAGCTGATGAAGCTGATCGAGATGGACGATTCCTACGTCGACCGCTTTCCCGGCGAGTTGTCCGGCGGGCAAAAGCAGCGCATCTGCATCGCCCGCGCGCTGGCCGCGGAACCGGACCTCATCATCTGCGACGAGGTGACCTCGGCTCTCGACCAGATCGTGCAGGAGGAGATCCTGAAGCTGCTGCTGCGTTTGCAGCGCGAACTCAACGTCTCCTACCTGTTCATCACCCACGACATCGCCACGGTGCGCGCCATCTCCGACGAGATCGTGGTGATGTTCCAGGGCAAGGTGGTGCAACAAGGCCCGAAGACCGAGGTGCTATCGCCCCCGTACCTGCCCTACACGGAATTGCTACTCTCCTCCGTGCCGGAGATGGACCCGGATTGGCTCAACAACCTGCTCGCCAAGCGCAAGGTCCAGCCGGCGGCGATGAGCGCGGGAGACCGCTAGTCAGGCCCGCTCAAGTTTAGAGCGCCGAGTCCGTCGGGCCGGTACATCCGCGACCCGACGGGTTCTCGGCAGCGGGCGCAAACCGGCGCCCGCCGAGCTGCTACGCCCTTTCCGGCGTCAGGTCGATCGACCACAGGGCGGCATCGTTCACGTCGCGCAGGGTCACGCTCATCACGCCGGTATCGGCGGCGATCTTCACATGGCCGAAGAACTGCAAGCCCGCCGACGGCGCCAGATTGACCTGGCCGGCCTCGGGCGCCTTCACGAATTTCGCTTCCGGGCCGAAGGTCATGTCCAGGTCATTCGGACCGAACGTGCCGGCATGGATCGGACCGGAGACGAACTCCCAGAACGGATCGAATTGCTGGAACGCCGCCTTGTTGGGATCGTAGTAATGCGCCGCGGTGTAGTGCACGTCGGCGGTAAGCCACACCGTATTGCGGATCTTCGCCGCCTGCATGAAGCCCAGCAGTTCGGCGAACTCCATCTCGCGGCCTTTCGGCGCGCCCGGCTCGTTATTGGCGATGCCCTCCTGCCCCTTCTTGTTGGTGCCGTCGTTCCACA
>DASZQC010000325.1:0-4792 GCA_035549815.1 Dongiaceae bacterium | reverse complement strand
AGTGCAGCGTCGCCGCGCGGCCGGTCGGGTCGAGCGGCAGGGTGCAGACGACGCGGCGATAGCCGACGCCGATCTCGGTCTCCACGCGGCCGCCATGCAATTCGACCAGCGTGCGCACCAAAGCGATGCCGAGGCCGCTGGTCACGTCGCGGCCGGAGCCAGCGGAGCCGCCCAGCTCGATCGGCAGCATGCTGACATCCTGCGGATTGGTTTCACCGCCTGCGGGCGCGCTGTTGACCTCCACCGCGATGGCAAGCTGCAGCGGCTGGCGCTTGGCGCGCAAGGTCACAGCACCTCCATAAGGTGCGGCCGACAGCGCGTTCGACAGCAGATTGGATAGGGCCTGCTTCAGGCGCTGCTGGTCGCCGACGATCTCGCCCAAAGCGGTGCCGTAATCGACGCTGAGCGCCACCGAACGCATGCGCGCGCGCTGCTGGAACAGCCGCTCGCTCGCCTCCAGCATGTCCTTCACGTCGACCGGCTTCAAATCGAGCTTGATATAGCCGGCTTCGATCGCCGCCACGTCGATCACGTCGGAGATCAGCAGCAGCAGCGCCTGCGCCGCGTCCAGGATGCCGGCGCTGTATTCCTGCTGCTTCTCGTTCAAGGCGCCGAAATATTGCCGCGACAGCAACTCCGCATAGCCGATGATGGCGTTCAATGGCGTGCGGAATTCGTAGGAGACGTTGGCGATGAACTCCGATTTCAGCCGGTCCGCCGCCATCAGCGCCTCGTTGCGCTCGCGCAGCGCGCGCTCCATGTTGATGCTGTCGGTGACGTCGGTGTATTTGTAGAGCCGCCCGCCATCGGGCAGCGGAATCGCCGCCACGTCGATCACCCGCTTGTCGCTGCGCTCGATGCGCAGGTTGCGCAGCTCGCGGTTCGCCACCTCGCTGACGATGCGCTCGCGCACCAGCGGCCAGTCCTTGCGGCCGGAGAAGAATTTCGACACCAGGTCAACGACCTTGGAGACGTGCGGCTGCCCGGCCAGCTCGTCGTCGGTCAGCGACCACAGGCGCGCGAAGGCCGAATTGTGCAGCTTCAGCCGGCCGTCGCCGCCATAGACGGCGATGCCTTCGTACAAGTGGTCGATGGTCTCGCGCTGCACCTGGATCAGGGTGTTGTAGCTCGCCTCCAGCGCCAGCTTGTCGGTCACGTCCTCGTAGGTGAGGATCACGCCGCCCATCGGGTGCGGCGTCGCCACCATGCGGAAGGTGCGGTCGGTCGGCGTGTGCATCAGCTCCTCGAAGGGGCCGATGATGGACATGATGTGGCGGGCGAATTCCTGCTTGTAGTTGCGGAAATCCGCCTGCTCGGCGATCTGCCGCCGCTCGCGCAACGCATCCAGCACTTCGTCGATGGTCGGCTCGGAGCGCAGGAACTGCGCATCCAGCTCGAACTGGTCGCGATAGGCGCTGTTGAAGAACTTCACCCGCTTGTCCGGGCCGAAGATGACGATGCCGGTGCCGAGGCTCTGCAGCACGTCGTCATGCGCGGCGATATGCCGGGCGAGCTCGGAATGCGTATCCTCCAGCGCGGTCTGGTCCACGGCGAAGCCGATCAGCCCGCCGGAGGGCAGCGGCACCTCGTTGAAGTCGAACAGCCGGCGCTTGCCGGCGACGACCTGCTGCTGGCTTTCCGATTGCGCCATGCCGAGCTTCTGCGCCCGCGCCGCCAAGGCGCGCGCCGCGCTGTTGATGTCGCGCCCGGGGCGCAGGGTCTCGCCCGGCGGCAGGTCGAGCAGCCGATAGAAGGCAAGGTTGCAATAGACGATGGCAAGCGAGGCATCGCGGCGCCAGACCGGGATCGGCAGCCGGTCCAGCAGATCCATGAACTCGCGGGTGACGCCGCGCGCCTCGTCGGCGACGACCAGGGTGTCGGACACGTCATCCAGCCACAGGCGCCGCGTGCCGCCATCGCCCTGGCGCTGCAGGCGCAGGCGCTTGCCGGTCCCGGTGTGGCGCATGATCTCGTGCATCTCGCTCTTGCCGGTCAGCAGGGCATCCCAGATCTCGTCCGGATTGGCGCCGAGCGGCTGCAGCAGGCGGCGGAACTCCTCGTTGGTCAGTTGCTGGGTGGTGATGCCGAGCAGGTCGGCGGCGCGGGCGTCGATCTCGATCTGGCCGACGCCCGTCCATTCGATGAGGCCGACCGGTGCGCTGGCCAGCCGTTCCCGCGCATCGAGCAGGCGGCGCGAGATTTCCGCGCGCACATCCAACTCCCGCCGCAGGGCCAGCCGGTGGGTGACGTGCTGCGCCACCAGGAAGATGGCGCCGACGCCGATCAGGACCATGGCCCAGACCACGTTGATGCCGGCGACGTTCATGTCGATCAGGCTTTCGGCGGTCAGGTCGCCGAACGCCTGGTCGGACTGGGCCTGGGCTAGGGCAGGGGCTGCACGCAGCACAAAAAGCGCGGCAAACGCGATGCTTGCCGCCCGGATCACTTGCCAGGCTGAGAATTCCCCGGACGCCCGGCGAATCGGCGCGATATGCCCCCGTACCATCCGGCAACTTTAATGTTTGCGTTGGCGCGCCACAACTGCCCGAGGTGGCGGGATTGGTGACAAATATCGATTCCGTAAAGAAAAACGGCGCGATCCAGATGGACCGCGCCGTCTCGTTTTGGACCTCGAGCGTCGCCTAGTAGCGGTAATGCTCCGGCTTGAACGGGCCGGCCGCCGCAACGCCGAGATATTCCGACTGCTTCGGTGTGAGCTTGGTAAGTTTCACGCCGATCTTCTCCAGGTGCAGCGAGGCCACCTTCTCGTCCAGGTGCTTGGGCAGGACGTAGACCTGCTTGGCGTATTTCTTGTGGTTCTCCCACAGCTCGATCTGGGCCAGCACCTGGTTGGTGAAGCTGGCCGACATGACGAAGCTGGGATGGCCGGTGGCGCAGCCCAGATTCACCAGGCGGCCTTCGGCCAGGACGATCAGGCGCTTGCCGTCGGGGAACTCCACCTCGTCCACTTGCGGCTTCACATTGTGCCACTTGTAGTTCCGCAGCGAGGCGATCTGGATCTCGCTGTCGAAGTGGCCGATGTTGCAGACGATGGCGCGATGCTTCATCTGCCGCATGTGATCCAGGGTGATGACGTCCACGTTGCCGGTGGCGGTGACGAAGATGTCGCCCAGCGGGGCGGCCTCTTCCATGGTGGTCACCTGATAGCCTTCCATCGCCGCCTGCAGGGCGCAGATCGGGTCGATCTCGGTCACCATCACGCGGGCGCCCTGGCTGCGCAGCGAAGCGGCCGAGCCCTTGCCCACGTCGCCGAAGCCGGCGACCACGGCGACCTTGCCGGCCATCATCACGTCGGTGGCGCGCTTGATGCCGTCCACCAGGCTTTCGCGGCAGCCATAGAGGTTGTCGAACTTCGACTTGGTGACCGAGTTGTTCACGTTGATCGCCGGCACCGCCAGCGCATCCTTGCGCGCCATCTCATAGAGGCGGGCGACGCCGGTGGTCGTCTCTTCGCTGATGCCCTTCACGTTCTGCATCAGTTGCGGATACTTCTCGTGCATCAGCACGGTCAGGTCGCCGCCGTCATCCAGGATCATGTTCGGGTGCCAGCCGTTCGGACCGTTCACCGTCTGCTCGATGCACCACCAGAACTCTTCTTCCGTCATGCCCTTCCAGGCGAAGACCGGGATGCCGGCCGCGGCGATGCCGGCGGCCGCCTGGTCCTGGGTGGAGAAGATGTTGCAGGACGACCAGCGGATCTCGGCGCCCAGCGCGATCAACGTCTCGATCAGCACCGCGGTCTGGATGGTCATGTGCAGGCAGCCGGCGATGCGGGCGCCCTTCAGCGGCTTCGACTTGCCGAACTCGGCGCGCAATGCCATCAGGCCCGGCATCTCCGTCTCGGCGATGTCGATTTCCTTGCGGCCCCATTCGGCCAGGCTCATGTCCTTAACTTTGTAGTCGCTGAACGCGGACGCCATTCCGGTCTCCTGGAAGATATCTGGAAAAATCCCGCCGCCTTCTAGCAGCCATGCCCTTGGGGGGCAAGGCGGCTGACTTCCAGGCCCAGATCAGGGGCTTAAGGCCGGTAAATGCCACAGGACCAGGAAGGAAAAGGGGGTCCAGGGCGCCACCGGCGCGCCACCCAGGCGCAGCGCCCGGCCGGTCCATTGGTTGCAGGTCTCGATGATGGTGTAGCGGCCGTTGGCGACATAAAAGGCATCGCGGCTGCCATAGCCGGGCGCCGCCTGGACCGGCAGCAGCTCCGACCGGCGGGTCGACTGCCAGATGAAATGCATGATCCGTTCCTGCGCCGCCCGATCCGCCCGCCATTGCCCGCAATTCTCGCCCGCGACCGGTCGGGGGCGGTATTCGACATGGAGCACGGTCTCGTCCCACAGCACGGACTTGGCGGCCGTGGCGATGTCGAACTCGGCCCAGGTCGGCGTGTTGATGTAGAAGTCGCGGCCGCCCCAGCCGATGCTGAGGTGGTCGTAGGCTTGGATCGGGCCGGCGAAGGCGCGCTCCCAGAACATGGCGCGCAGGTCGATTCCGGCAAAGTCGACCGGTATGACCAAATCCGTGTGAACGCCATTGTCGCAGGCATAGATGGGCACGCCCTCCGCGGGTTCATCAAGGCTCGGTGCCAGCATGAGCGCGCCGAATGCCGCCAGCGTGTAGAGCGCGAGCGCGGCGGGGAGGATGCAGACGAGGACGATGAGAAGGCGGAACAGACGGCGCATGAGGCCGTCATCCTTGCGGCGGATTGCGGCGAATCCTAGGCCGCAAGATCGAGCTGTCCGCGATATTGCACCAGCCGGCCGATGAAGGG
>DASZQC010000324.1:0-20535 GCA_035549815.1 Dongiaceae bacterium | reverse complement strand
CGGTATTACGATCTCGACGGCGCACGTCGAATACGAGACGACGAACCGCCACTACGCCCACGTCGACTGCCCGGGCCATGCGGATTATGTGAAGAACATGATCACGGGTGCGGCGCAGATGGACGGCGCGATCCTGGTGGTTTCGGCCGCCGACGGCCCGATGCCGCAGACCCGCGAGCACATCCTGCTGGCGCGCCAGGTCGGCGTTCCGGCGCTGGTGGTGTTCATGAACAAGTGCGACATGGTCGACGATCCGGAGCTTTTGGACCTGGTCGAGCTGGAAGTGCGCGAGCTGCTCTCGTCCTATCAGTTCCCGGGCGACAAGATTCCGGTGATCCGCGGTTCGGCCCTGTGCGCGCTGGAAGACAAGAACCCGGAGCTCGGCAAGCAGGCGATCCTGAAGCTGATGCAGGCGGTCGACGAATACATCCCGCAGCCGGACCGCCCGAAGGACCGTCCGTTCCTGATGCCGATCGAGGACGTGTTCTCGATCTCGGGCCGCGGCACGGTGGTGACCGGGCGTATCGAGCGCGGCATCGTGAAGGTGGGCGAGGAAGTCGAGATCATCGGCCTGCGCCCGACCACCAAGACGACGGTGACCGGCGTCGAGATGTTCCGCAAGCTGCTGGACAGCGGCGAGGCGGGCGACAACATCGGCGCGCTGCTGCGCGGCACCAAGCGCGAGGAAGTCGAGCGCGGCCAGGTGCTGGCGAAGCCGGGCTCGATCACGCCGCACACCAAGTTCAAGGCGGAAGCCTACATCCTGACCAAGGAAGAGGGCGGCCGTCACACCCCGTTCTTCACCAACTACCGTCCGCAGTTCTACTTCCGGACGACGGACGTGACCGGGACGGTGCAGCTGCCGGCGGGGACCGAGATGGTGATGCCGGGCGACAACATCTCGATGGAAGTGCACCTGATCGCGCCGATCGCCATGGACGAGGGCCTGCGCTTCGCCATCCGCGAAGGCGGCCGCACCGTCGGCGCAGGCGTCGTCGCGAAGATCGTCGAGTAGAGACAAAGAGTAGCAGTTTGCCGGTGGCGGCCGGATGGCCGGCCGGCACAGGCAAACCGAAGGACTGAACGATGGATAACCAGAATATCCGCATCCGACTGAAAGCGTTCGATCATCGCGTTCTCGATCAGTCGACCAGCGAGATCGTGAACACGGCGAAGCGCACGGGCGCTCAGGTGCGCGGGCCGATCCCGCTGCCGACCCGGATCGAGCGTTTCACCGTGAACCGCTCGCCGCACGTCGACAAGAAGAGCCGCGAGCAGTTCGAGATTCGCACGCACAAGCGGTTGCTGGACATCGTCGACCCGACCCCGCAGACCGTGGACGCGCTGATGAAGCTCGACCTCGCCGCCGGCGTCGACGTCGAGATCAAGTTGAAGAATTAAGGAGCCGATCCGATGCGTACCGGATTGATCGCCCAGAAAGTCGGCATGACCCGGATCTTCTCCGATGACGGCAGCCATGTGCCCGTCACCGTGCTGAAGGTCGACAATTGCCAGGTCGTCGACGTCCGCACCCAGGACAAGCATGGTTACAACGCCGTGCAGCTTGGCGTGGGCAAGGCGAAGGTGAAGAACGTTTCCAAGGCCGAGCGCGGTTCCTACGCCAAGGCCAAGGTGGAGCCGAAGGCGAAGCTGGCGGAGTTCCGCGTGTCGAAGGACGGCCTGCTCGAGGTCGGCGCCGAGATCTCGGTCGCCCATTTCGTACCCGGCCAGTTCGTCGACGTGATCGGCACCACCATCGGCAAGGGCTTCGCGGGCTCGATGAAGCGCTGGAACTTCGGTGGTCTGCGCGCGACCCACGGCGTGTCGGTGTCGCACCGCAGCCACGGTTCGACCGGCAACCGCCAGGACCCGGGCCGCACCTTCCCGGGCAAGAAGATGGCCGGCCATCTGGGTGTGGAGCGGGTGACGACGCAGAACCTGACCATCGTGTCGACCGACGAGGCCGAAGGCCTGATCCTGATCAAGGGCGCGGTCCCGGGTCATGACGGCGGCTATGTCCTGATCAGCGATGCGGTGAAGCGTCCGGCCCCGAAGGGCCTGCCGTTCCCGGCAGCGCTGAAGGGCAAAGCGGAAGCGGCGGCCTAAGGACAAGGACGAAAAGTCATGAAGCTCAAGGTCACTGACATCAGCAACAAGGCGCTGGGCGAAGTCGAGATCGACGACGCCGTCTTCGCCGACATTTTCGGCCGCGAAGTGCGCAAGGACATCCTGGCGCGCGCCGTGAACTGGCAGCTCGCCAAGCGCCGGGCCGGCACGCACAAGACCAAGGAGATCGGCGACATCTCCGGCACCACCAAGAAGCCGTATGCCCAGAAGGGCACCGGCAACGCCCGCCAGGGTTCGCTGCGCTCGCCGCAGTTCCGCGGCGGCGCCACCATCTTCGGTCCCGTCGTGCGCAGCCATGCCCACGATCTGCCGAAGAAGGTGCGCAAGCTGGCGCTGAAGAACGCGCTCAGCGCCAAGCACAAGGACGGCAAGCTGGTCGTCTGGGGCGAGGCCTCGGCCAACGGCAAGACCAAGGACCTGGCCAAGCAGTTCGAGAAGCTCGGCTGGAACTCGGTGCTGGTCATCGACGGCCCGGAAGTGAACGCCAAGTTCGCGCAGGCCGCGCGCAACATCCCGAACGTGGATGTGCTGCCGCAGCAGGGCGCCAATGTGTACGACATCCTCCGCCGCGACACCCTGGTCCTGACCAAGGGCGCGATGGAGCATCTGGTGGAGCGACTGAAATGAGCCGCGCGCGTCCGATGAAGAAGCCGGTGGTGAAGCTGAGCCAGGCGGAGATGTACGACATCATCCGCCGGCCGGTGGTCACCGAGAAGAGCACGCTGGCCTCGCAGCACAACCAGGTCACCTTCCGGGTTCCGCTCGAAGCGACCAAGCCGGAGATCAAGGCGGCGGTCGAGGGCGTGTTCAAGGTGAAGGTGACCGCGGTCAACACGCTGCGCGGCGAAGGCAAGGTCAAGCGGTTCCGCGGCCTGGTCGGCAAGCGCAACGATTTCAAGAAGGCGGTCGTGACCCTGGCCCAAGGCCAGACCATCGACGTCACGACGGGAGTGTAAGCGATGGCTTTGAAGACATTTAAGCCGACCTCCGCCGGCATCCGCCATGTGGTCATCGTCGACCGCTCGGAGCTGCACAAGGGCAAGCCGGTCAAGGAACTGACCGAGGGCCTGAAGAAGAGCGGCGGCCGCAACAATTACGGTCGCCTGACGTCGTTCCGGAAGGGCGGCGGCCACAAGCGCCGTTACCGCCTGATCGACTTCAAGCGCCGCAAGTTCGACATGAACGCGGTGGTCGAGCGCCTGGAGTATGATCCGAACCGCACGTCCTTCATCGCCCTCATCAAGTACGAGGACGGCGAGTTGGCCTACATCATCGCGCCGCAGCGCCTGAAGGCGGGCGACGTGGTGGTCTCGGGCGAGCGCGTCGACGTGAAGCCGGGCAACGCCATGCCGCTGAAGAGCATCCCGGTCGGCACCATCGTCCACAATGTCGAGCTGAAGCCCGGCAAGGGCGGCCAGATGGCCCGCGCCGCCGGCACCTTCGTGCAGCTCGTCGGCCGCGACCAGGGCAACGCGCTGCTGCGCATGTCCTCCGGCGAAGTGCGCATGGTGCAGGCCGAGTGCATGGCGACGATCGGCGCCGTCAGCAACCCGGACAACCAGAACACGACCCTCGGCAAGGCCGGCCGCGCCCGTTGGAAGGGCCTGCGCCCGGTGGTCCGCGGCATCGCCATGAACCCGGTCGACCACCCGCACGGCGGCCGCACCAACGGCGGCATGCACTGGGTCACCCCCTGGGGCATTTCGACCAAGGGCAAGAAGACTCGTCACAACAAGAAGACGGACGGCCAGATCCTGCGCCGTCGTCACGCGAGCAAGTAAGGAGATCGCTCGATGGCTCGCTCGGTTTGGAAAGGTCCGTTCGTCGATGGGTATCTGCTGAAGAAGGCGGATGCCTCGCGCGGTTCGGGCCGCAATGAAGTGATCAAGACCTGGTCGCGGCGCTCGACGATCCTGCCGCAGTTCGTGGGTCTGACCTTCGGCGTGCATAACGGCCAGAAGTTCCTCCCCGTCCTGGTGACCGAGAACATGATCGGCCATAAGTTCGGCGAGTTCGCGCCCACGCGCAGCTTCTCCGGCCACAGCGCCGACCGCAAGGCGAAGAGGGAATAACGATGAGCAAGGCAAAGACGCCGCGCGCGCAGAAGGCCAACGAGGCCGCCGCCAGCGCCTCGGTCATCCAGGCCAGCCCGCGCAAGGTCAACCTGGTCGCGCAGATGATCCGCGGGCTCGGCGCCCAGCCGGCTCTGTCGGCGCTGACCTTCTCCAAGCGCCGCGCGGCCAATGACGTGAAGAAGGTGCTGCAGGCGGCGATCGCCAATGCGGAGAACAACCATTCCTTGGACGTCGACCGCCTGGTGGTGGCCGAGGCGTTCGTGGGACGCAGCTTCAAGCTGAAGCGCTTCCACGCCCGCGCCCGTGGCCGCGGCGCCCGCGTGGTCAAGACCTGGAGCAACCTGACCGTGGTTGTGCGCGAGCGCGCCGACCAGGAGGAGAAGGCGTAATGGGACAGAAGGTCAATCCGATCGGTCTGCGCGTCGGCATCAACCGGACCTGGGATTCGCGCTGGTTCGCCGGCCGCGACTTCGCCAACCTGCTGCACGAAGACCTGAAGCTGAAGAAGTATCTGACCGAGCGTCTGGGACAGGCCGGCGTGTCGCGGATCGTGATCGAGCGCCCGGCCAAGAAGGCGCGCGTCACCATCCACACCGCGCGGCCGGGCGTGGTCATCGGCAAGAAGGGCGCGGACATCGAGAAGCTGCGCTCCGATCTCGCCAAGATGACCGGCTCCGAAGTCAGCCTGAACATCGTCGAGATCCGCAAGCCGGAGATCGACGCCAAGCTGATCGCCGACAACATCGCCCAGCAGCTCGAGCGTCGCGTCGCCTTCCGCCGCGCCATGAAGCGCGCGGTGCAGTCGGCCATGCGCCTGGGCGCGCTTGGCATCCGCATCAACTGCTCGGGCCGTCTGGGCGGCGCCGAAATCGCGCGCATGGAGTGGTACCGCGAAGGCCGCGTGCCGCTGCACACGCTGCGTGCCGAGATCGATTTCGGCGAGGGAACGGCGAAGACGACCTACGGCACGTGCGGCGTGAAGGTCTGGGTGTTCAAGGGCGAGATCATGGCCCACGACCCGATGGCCGTCGACAAGCGCGCTTCGGAGAATCAGGCGGCGCGCTGATCGGCGCCTCGCCCGAAGAATAAGGACGACAGAACATGCTTTCGCCAAAGCGAACCAAATTCCGCAAGGGGCACAAGGGCCGCATCCACGGCACTGCCAAGGGCGGCACCACGCTCGCGTTCGGCGCCTATGGCCTGAAGGCGGTGGAGCCGGCGCGCATCACCGCGCGTCAGATCGAGGCCGCCCGCCGCGCCATCACGCGCCACATGAAGCGCGTCGGCAAGGTGTGGATCCGCATTTTCCCGGACGTGCCGGTCAGCCGGAAGCCCGCCGAAGTGCGCATGGGCTCGGGCAAGGGCACGCCGGAATACTGGGTCTGCCGCGTGCATCCGGGCCGCATCATGTTCGAGATGGACGGCGTGCCGAAGCAGCTCGCGGAAGAGGCCTTCACGCTGGCCGCCGCCAAGCTGCCGATCAAGACGCGCATCGTGGCGCGCCTGGGCGAGCAGTAAGGCGCAGGGAGACGAGAGATGAAAGCCGAAGAACTGCGCACCAAGACCGTCGACCAGCTCAATACCGACCTGGCCGGCCTGAAGAAGGAAGCCTTCAACCTGCGTTTCCAGCAGGCGAACGGGCAGCTTGAGAATACCGCGCGGGTGCGCGCGGTGCGCCGCGACATCGCGCGCATCATGACCTTCCTGGGTCGCCAGGCCGCGAGCGCCGCTCCGGTGGCGGCGAAGCCGGCCGCGGCCCCGAAGGCCAAGGCGCCGAAGGTCGCGAAGCCCAAGGTGGCGAAGGAAAAGAAAGCAGCGAAGCCGAAGGCCGCGGCCAAGACCGCGAAGCCCAAGGCAGCCGCCAAGGCCAAGACGGCCAAGGCCTGAGAGAAGGACTAGGAGCAGAAAATGCCTCGGCGAGTGTTGCAAGGCACCGTGGTCAGCGACAAGACCGACAAGACCGTGATCGTCTCGGTCGAGCGTCGCGTCATGCACCCGGTCTATAAGAAGTTCATCCGTCGTTCGAAGCGCTATGCGGCGCACGACGAGGGCAACGTGCACAAGATCGGCGACACCGTGTTCATCCGCGAGTGCGCGCCCATCTCCAAGACCAAGCGCTGGGAAGTGGTGTCTGCCGACGCCGCTGCCGGCAACTAAGAACGAAGAAAGGTACCGGCCATGATCCAGATGCAGACGAACCTGGATGTCGCCGACAACTCCGGCGCGCGCAGGGTGCAGTGCATCAAAGTGCTGGGCGGTTCGCATCGCCGCACGGCGAGCGTTGGCGACGTCATCGTCGTCTCGATCAAGGAGGCGATCCCGCGCGGCAAGGTGAAGAAGGGCGACGTTCATCAGGCGGTGATCGTGCGCACGGCGAAGGAGATCCGGCGTGCCGACGGAACCTCGATCCGCTTCGACCGGAACGCGGCGGTGCTGATCAACAAGCAGGGCGAGCCGATCGGGACCCGCATTTTCGGCCCCGTGACCCGCGAACTGCGCGCCAAGAAGTTCATGAAGATCATCTCCCTCGCGCCTGAAGTGCTGTAGGCGAGACGGAAGAGAAGGACCGGCCGACATGGCGACGAAACTGAAGGTCAAGAAGGGCGACAAGGTGGTTGTGATCACCGGTCGCGACAAGGGCAAGAGCGGCGAGATCGTGAAGGTCTTGCGCGAGGAGAACCGCGTGATCGTGCAGGGCGTCAATATCGCCCAGCGCCATCAGAAGCAGTCGATGCAGCAGGAAGGCGGCATCGTGCAGAAGGAACTCGCGATCCACGTCTCGAACGTGGCGCTGATCGACCCGAAGAGCGAGAAGCCGACCCGCGTCGGCTACAAGATGGACGGCGAGCGCAAGATCCGCATCGCGCGCCGCTCCGGCGAAGCGTTGGATTGAGGGAGAGGCAGATGGCTGCCCGGCTGAAAGAGCATTACGAGAAGGTCGTCCGCCCCGCGCTGATCGAGGAGTTCTCCTACAAGAACTCTCTGCAGGCGCCGCGTCTGGACAAGATCGTGATCAACATGGGCGTCGGCGAAGCGACCGCCGATTCCAAGAAGATCAATCTTGCCGCGGCCGAGCTTGCCGCCATCTCCGGCCAGAAGCCGGTGATCACCAAGGCGCGCAAGTCGATCGCCGTGTTCAAGCTGCGCGAAGGGATGAACATCGGCTGCAAGGTCACCCTGCGCCGCGACCAGATGTACGAGTTCCTGGATCGCCTGATCACCATCGCGCTGCCGCGCGTCCGCGACTTCCGCGGCGTCAGCGGCAAGAGCTTCGACGGCCGGGGCAACTACACGCTGGGCCTCAAGGAGCAGCTGGTGTTCCCGGAGATCGATTACGACAAGGTCGACAAGGTTCGCGGCATGGACATCGTGATCTGCACGACCGCACGGACTGACGCCGAGGCGAAGGCGTTGCTGAAGGGCTTCCAGATGCCCTTCGTCAACTAAGCCGACGGCACGATAGGAGAAGACGAGATGGCCAAGACCAGCTCCATTCAACGCAACAAGAAGCGCGAGCGCCTGGCGAAGAAGTTCGCCAACAAGCGCGCGAAGCTGAAGGCGATCGCCGACAACGAGGCGCTGCCGATGGAAGAGCGCTTCACTGCGCGCCTGAAGCTCGCCGAACTGCCGCGCAACTCGTCGAAAGTGCGCATCAAACACCGCTGTGACCTGACGGGCCGCTCCCGCTCGGTCTACCGCAAGTTCCGCTTGTCGCGCATCGCGCTGCGGGACCTGGCCTCGACCGGCCAGATCCCCGGCATGGTCAAGGCAAGCTGGTAAGGAGGATCGGACAAATGCCGTTGAGCGATCCATTGGGAGATATGCTGACCCGCATCCGGAATGCCCAGAAGGCGGGCATGACGAGCTGCACGTCGCCGGCCTCGCGCCTGCGCGCGAACGTGCTCGAGGTGCTGAAGCGGGAAGGCTATATCCGTCACTACACCGTCGACCAGACCAATCCGGGCGGCGAGATCACCATCGAGCTCAAGTACCATGAGGGCGCGCCGGTGATCCGCGAGATCCATCGCATCTCGACCCCCGGCCGTCGGGTCTATTCGAAGATCGCGGACCTGCCGCGCTACTACAACGGGCTGGGTATTTCGATCCTGTCGACCCCGCGGGGCGTGATGTCGGACAACGACGCGCGCACGGCGAATGTCGGCGGCGAAGTGCTCTGCCGCGTGTTCTAAGAGGAAGAGGCGATGTCTCGCGTAGGCAAAAACCCGGTTGCGATCCCGCAGGGCGTCACGGTCGACGTCGCCGGCGGCGTGGCGACGGTGAAGGGCAAGCTCGGCACGCTGAAGCTGCCGATCGCCAAGAACGTCGAAGTCGTTGTGAAGGACGGCAAGGTCCAGGTGAACCCGCTGGGCGAAACCCAGCAGGCCCGCATCATGTGGGGCACCACCCGCGCCAACCTCCGCAACATGGTGGAAGGCGTCAGCAAGGGCTATTCCAAGGCGCTCGAGATCAACGGCGTGGGTTATCGCGCCGCGGTCCAGGGCAAGAACCTGCAGCTCCAGATGGGCTACAGCCACGACGTGCTGTATCCGATCCCGGAAGGCATCACCATCAAGTGCGAGAAGCCGACCTCGGTGACGATCAGCGGCTTCGACAAGCAGAAGGTGGGCCAGGTCGCCGCGGAGATCCGCGCGGTGCGCCCGCCGGAGCCGTACAAGGGCAAGGGCATCAAGTACGATTCCGAACATATCCTCCGCAAGGAAGGCAAGAAGAAGTAAGGACCGGCCATGGCTTCGAAGGCAGACAAACTGTTCGACCGGCGCAAGCAGCGCACGCGCACGTCGATCCGGAAGAATGCGGTGGGACGCCCGCGCTTGTCGGTGTTCCGCTCGTCCTTGCACATCTACGCCCAGATCATCGACGACGTCAGCGGCAACACCGTCGCCGCGGCCTCGACGATCGACAAGGAGCTGAAGGGCAAGCTGAAGACCGGCGCCAATCTCGACGCGGCGAAGGAAGTCGGCAAGCTGATCGCCGCCCGCGCGGTGGCGAAGGGCGTGAAGGCGGTCGTGTTCGACCGCGGCGGTTACATGTATCACGGCCGCATCAAGGCGCTGGCCGACGCCGCCCGCGAGGGCGGGCTGGCGTTCTAGGAAGGATTGACTCATGGCCAAGGGTGAAAAGAGAGAGCGTCGCGGCGATCGGGAGCGCGAGCGTGAGCGTTCGGCGGAGCCCGAGCTCATCGAGAAGCTGGTCGGCATCAACCGCGTCGCCAAGGTGGTGAAGGGCGGCAAGCGCTTCGGCTTCGCGGCGATCGTGGTGGTCGGCGACGGCAAGGGCCGCGTCGGTCACGGTGCCGGCAAGGCGCGCGAAGTGCCGGAAGCGATCCGCAAGGCGACCGAACACGCCAAGAAGCAGATGATCCGCGTGCCGCTCCGCGAGGGCCGCACCCTGCATCACGACGTGATCGGCCATTACGGCGCCGGCAACGTGGTGATGCGCGCGGCCGATGCCGGCACCGGCATCATCGCCGGCGGCCCGGTGCGTGCGATCTGCGAAGCGCTCGGCGTCCATGACGTCGTCGCCAAGTCGGTCGGCACCTCCAACCCGCACAACATGATCAAGGCGGCGTTCGACGCGCTCACCCGCTGCAACAGCCCGCGCTCGGTCGCGGCCCGTCGCGGCAAGAAGGTGAGTGAGATCATCGGCAGCAAGCGCGGCGCCGAAGCGGACGCGCGCGAGTAAGGCGAGGACGAGATGGCTGGCAAACTGAAAATCACCCAGGTCGGCAGCCCGATCGGCCGTCCGAAGGACCAGCGGGCGACGCTGGTCGGTCTGGGCCTCAACAAGATCCGCCGCACCGCCGAGGTCGACGACACCCCGTCCGTGCGCGGCATGCTGCGCAAGGTCAATCACCTGGTGAAGATCGAGCCGGCGAAGTAGGGCCCGCGTAGTAAGGAGTGCGCCGCCGCGCGGCGCGCGAGACAGGATAGAGATCATGAAACTCAATCAGCTTTCCGACAATCCGGGCGCCCGCAAGAGCCGCATCCGCGTCGGCCGCGGCATCGGCTCGGGCAAGGGCAAGACTGGCGGCCGCGGCGGCAAGGGCCAGACCGCGCGCAGCGGCGTTGCCGTGAAGGGCTTCGAAGGCGGCCAGATGCCGCTGTTCCGTCGCCTGCCGAAGAAGGGCTTCAACAACATCTTCCGACTCGACCTCACGGAAGTGAACCTGGGCCGCCTGCAGGCCGCCATCGAGTCCAAGCGTCTGGACCCGAAGGGCACCATCAATGGCGAGGCCCTGGTGGCCGCCGGCCTGCTGAGCCGCGTGCGCGACGGCGTGCGCCTGCTGGGCAAGGGCGAGCTGAAGACCAAGCTGACCATCGAAGTGGCCGGCGCCTCCAAGTCGGCGATTGCCGCGGTGGAGAAGCTGGGCGGTTCGGTCATCGTCAAGGCGCCGAAGCCGAAAGAGGAAGAGGCGAAGGCCTAAGGGGCCCGCGCACGCAAGAATTGGGAGTACCGGCCCGGCGGCCCAGATCCGGCCATCTGCGACCAAATGGATGGATCACAGGGGTAGGCGACACCATATAGGCTGCGGACCGTAACAGAGGAGCTTGCCAAGCATGGCATCGGCCGCGGAACAATTGGCGTCCAGCATCAATTTCGGCGCGCTCGCCAAGGCGACCGAGCTGAAGCAGCGGATCTGGTACACCCTGGGCCTGCTGATCGTGGCCCGCCTCGGCGCCTATATTCCCCTGCCGGGCATCGATTCCGAAGCCTTTGCGGCGATCTTCAACCAGCATTCGGGCGGCGTGCTCGGCATGGTCGACATGTTCGCCGGCGGCGCCATCAGCCGCATGACGGTGTTCGCCCTGGGCATCATGCCCTACATCTCCGCCTCCATCATCATGCAGTTGCTGACCTCGGTCTCGCCGACCCTGGAAGCCTGGAAGAAGGAAGGCGAGAGCGGCCGGCGCAAGATCAACCAATATACCCGCTACGGCACCCTGATCCTGGCGGTGGCCCAGTCGTTCGGCATTGCCAACGGCCTGCAGAACATGACCGGCCCCGGCGGCGGTGCGGTCATCGATCCCGGCTTCTTCTTCATCTTCACCACGGTCATCACGCTGACCTGCGGCACCATGTTCCTGATGTGGCTGGGCGAGCAGATCACCGCGCGGGGCATCGGCAACGGCATCTCGCTGATCATCTTCGCCGGTATCGTCGCGCGCCTGCCGAGCGCGGTGAATCAGATTCTGCAGCAGGCCTGGGCCGGCTCGATCAGCGGCTTCCTGGTGCTGGGCGTTGCCGTGGGCGCGGTCATCGTCATCACCGGCGTGGTGTTCTTCGAGCGCGCGCAGCGGCGCCTCATCGTGCAATACCCCAAGCGTCAGGTCGGCAACCGCATGTTCGGCGGCGAATCCTCGCACATGCCGCTGAAGCTCAACATGTCGGGCGTCATTCCGCCGATCTTCGCCTCGTCGCTGCTGCTGCTGCCGCTGACGGTCGCCAGCTTCTATTCCAACCGCGCCGACCTGCCGCTCTGGGTGCAGACGGCGATCGCCTGGTTCAGCCACGGCCAGCCGATCTATATCGGCATGTATCTGGCGCTGATCGTCTTCTTCGCCTTCTTTTACACCGCCATTGTCTTCAATCCGGACGAGACGGCGGACAATCTGAAGAAGCATGGCGGCTTCCTGCCCGGCATCCGCCCCGGCAAGAACACCGCCGACTATCTGGATTACGTGCTGACCCGCCTGACCGTCCTGGGCGCCGCTTATCTGTGCGCCGTCTGCGTGCTGCCGGAGATCCTGATCTCGCAATATGCCGTGCCGTTCTATTTCGGCGGCACCTCGCTGCTGATCGTCGTGTCGGTCACGATGGACACGGTGTCGCAAGTGCACTCGCATCTGCTGGCCCATCGGTATGAAGGTCTCATCAAGAAAGCCAGGCTGAAAGGACGTCGGGGGTGAACCTAATCCTGTTGGGGCCGCCGGGCGCGGGCAAGGGGACCCAAGCCAAGCGGCTCTATGACCGGCACAAGCTGGTCCAGTTGTCGACCGGCGACATGCTGCGCGCGGAGGTCGCCTCCGGCAGCGAGCTCGGCAAGCTGGCGAAGCAGGTCATGGAAGCCGGCCATTTGGTGTCTGACGAGATCGTCATCGGCATCATCGCCCATCGCATCGAGGCGCCGGATTGCAAGTCCGGCTTTGTGCTGGATGGTTTTCCGCGCACCGAGAAGCAGGCCATCGCCCTGGACGAGATGCTGACGAAGAAGGGCGGCAAGATCGATGGCGTGATCGAGCTGGCGGTGGATGAGGCGGCGCTGATCGAGCGCATCTCCGGCCGCTTCACCTGCGCCAAGTGCGGCGCCGGCTATCACGACAAGTTCCAGCAGCCGAAGAAGGCCGGCGTGTGCGACGTGTGTGGCGGCACCGAATTCACCCGCCGCAAGGACGACAATGCCGAGACGGTGAAAGCCCGTCTGGTCGCCTACCGGCAGCAGACGGCGCCGATCCTGCCTTACTACAAGGCGAAGGGGCTTTTGCACCGGGTGGATGGCATGGCGGCGCTGGACCAGGTAACCAAGGAGATCGAGGCGGTCATCTCCCGGATTAATGGCTAACCTGTTGATCTGATTGTCAAATCCGGATTCGAAAGAATCTTTGCTTGACAATTGACGAGGGCGCGAATCGCAATATAATGCGCGCCTTCTCGATCGCCGGGGGCGACCGGGCCGATTGGCTTTGCCCTGATCGAACAAAGACTTAAGGAGCACGAACGTGGCGCGTATTGCTGGCGTGAACATTCCGACGCAAAAGCGGGTGATCATCGCCCTGACCTATATTCATGGCATCGGCAACGCCAAGGCCAAGGAAATCGCGGCGAAGGTGGGCATCCCGGCCGACCGTCGCGTGTCGCAACTGACCGACGCCGAGGTGGTCCGCATCCGCGAAGTGATCGACCAGGACTACCAGGTCGAAGGCGATCTGCGCCGCGAAGTCGCGATGAACATCAAGCGCTTGATGGACCTGGGCTGCTATCGCGGCCTGCGTCACCGCAAGGGCCTGCCGGTCCGCGGTCAGCGCACCCACACCAACGCGCGCACGCGCAAGGGCCCGGCCAAGGCGATCGCCGGCAAGAAGAAGACGGCCTAAGGGCCTTCAGAGAGAACGGACAGGATAATGGCGAAAGCTCCAGCAGCAGCGGCGGCATCTACCGGCACGGCCAAAGAAGGTGGTCGCGTCAAGCGTCGCGAGCGCAAGAACATCAGCAGCGGCGTCGCGCATGTGAACGCCAGCTTCAACAACACCATGATCACCATCACCGACGACCAGGGCAACACCATCGCCTGGGCCTCGTCGGGCGCGCTGGGCTTCAAGGGCTCGCGCAAGTCGACGCCGTACGCCGCGCAGGTGGCGGCCGATTCCGCCGCCAAGAAGGCATCGGAGCACGGCGTGAAGGTGCTCGAGGTCCAGGTGAAGGGTCCCGGCGCCGGTCGCGAATCCGCGTTGCGCGCGCTGCAGGCTGCGGGCTTCACCATCACGTCGATCCGCGACGTGACGCCGATCCCGCACAACGGCTGCCGCCCGCCAAAGCGCCGCCGGGTCTGATCCAGTTTACTCCGGCCCCGAATGCGGGGCCGGATTCTTATCGGCCACCAGCGGGCTCATGACCCGCGAATGAACTTATCCGGCTGGTCGAGACCGCGTATCGAGGTTGAACCGGGCGAGAGCGATTGAATGGCTGCTCGCCGAGACGCACGAAGGTAGATAGACGTGATTCAGAAGAACTGGACCGAACTGATCAAAGCCAACAAGAAGATCGACACCTCCGACGCCAAGCGCTTCGCCACCGTCGTGGCCGAGCCGCTGGAGCGCGGGTTCGGTCTGACCCTCGGCAACGCGCTGCGCCGCATCCTGCTGTCGTCGCTGCAGGGCGCCGCCGTGACCGCCATCCACATCGACGGCGTGCTGCACGAGTTCTCGTCCATTCCGGGCGTCCGCGAGGACGTGACCGACCTGGTGCTGAACATCAAGCAGATCGCGCTGCGCATGGGCGGTGACGGCCCGAAGCGGATGCGCCTGCGCGCCCAAGGCCCGGGCGAGGTGAAGGCCGGCCAGATCGAGACCGGCCACGATATCGAGATTTTGAACCCCGATCTCGTTCTGTGCACCCTCGACCAGGGCGCCACGCTGAACATCGAGTTCACCGTGAACGCGGGCAAGGGCTACATCGCCGCCTCGCAGAACCGTCCGGAAGATGCGCCGATCGGCCTGATCCCGGTCGATGCGATCTTCTCGCCGGTGCGCAAGGTTTCCTACAAGGTGGAGAACAGCCGCGTCGGCCAGGTCACCGACTACGACAAGCTGTCGATGCAGGTGGAAACCAACGGCGCCGTGACGCCGGAGGATTCGCTTGCCATCGCCGCGCGCATCCTGCAGGAGCAGTTGCAGCTCTTCATCAACTTCGAAGAGCCGTCGGCCGCCAGCGAGGAAAGCAAGTCGGTCGAGCCGCCGTTCAACAAGAACCTGCTGCGCAAGGTCGACGAGCTGGAGCTGTCGGTCCGCTCGGCCAACTGCCTCAAGAACGACAACATCGTCTATATCGGCGATCTGGTGCAGAAGACCGAGGCGGAGATGCTGCGCACCCCGAACTTCGGCCGCAAGTCGCTGAACGAGATCAAGGAAGTGCTGGCGCAGATGGGCCTCCATCTCGGCATGGAAATCCCGAACTGGCCGCCGGAGAACATCGAAGAGCTGGCGAAGCGTCTCGACGAGCCGTTCTAAGCCAAAGAGTACGAGTGCCGGGCCAGGGTGGCCCAACCCTGCCGTTCATGGTGCGAAAGCACCGCGGCGGCCAGGATTTGAAACCGGTTTTCGCAAACCCCGCGGGGCGGGCGAAGCCACGAGAAGAGGAGAGCTGACATGCGTCACGCAGTTGCCGGTCGGAAACTCAACCGCACCTCGTCGCACCGCAAGGCGATGTTCAACAACATGGCCGCCGCCCTGGTGAAACACGAGCAGATCAAGACCACGCTGCCCAAGGCGAAGGATCTCCGTCCGATCGTGGAAAAGCTGGTCACCCTCGGCAAGAAGGGCGGCCTCGCTTCCCGCCGCCAGATTCTGGCTTCGTTGAAGGACGACAAGCTGGCGGACAAGCTGCTGACCACGCTCGCCGACCGCTACAAGACCCGCGCCGGCGGTTACACCCGCGTGCTGAAGGCAGGCTTCCGCTATGGCGACATGGCGGCGATGGCGATTATTGAATTTGTTGATCGTGACCCCGCCGCAAAGGGCCAGGATTCGGGTCCGGTGCAGGCCAAGGCCGAGCCGGAGGCTGCGGAAGCCTAAGTCCGGTCCGGATAGACCACACAGGAGGGCAGCCCTTTCGGCTGCCCTTTTTTGTTACCATATAGAGCCGGTACCGGTACCCGAGGGATAATCCCGGGTGCGGCGTTACAATAGAGCGGAACTGGCTGGAGAGCGGCTCATGCGGCTTTGGATAATGCGGATCGGCTTGATCGGGGCGGCTTTGCTCCCGCTTCCGGCTTTTGCCCAGGACACGGTGCCGCAATCGGCGCAGCAGATCGAGCTCAGCTTCTCGCCCGTGGTGAAGAAGGCGGCGCCCGCCGTCGTCAACATCTACACCAAGAAGGTGGTACAGCAGCAGGCGCTGTCGCCCTTCTTCGACGATCCGTTCTTCCGCCAGTTCTTCGGCGACCAGTTCGATTTCGGCCGCTCCAAGGAGCGGGTGCAGAACTCGCTCGGTTCCGGCGTCATCGTCCAGGACAACGGCCTGGTGGTGACCAACAACCATGTCATCGACGGCGCCGATGAGATCCGCGTTGTCTTGAATGACGGCCGCGAATACGCGGCCAAGATCGTCGCCCAGGAAGAACGCATGGACCTGGCGCTGCTGCAGATGGACACCAAGGGCGCCAAGCTGCCAACACTCGCCTTCCGCGAGTCCGACACGCTCTAGATCGGCGACCTGGTGCTGGCGATCGGCAACCCGTTCGGCGTCGGCCAGACCGTGACCAGCGGCATCGTTTCCGGCCTGGCGCGCACGAATACCGGCATCAACGATTTCGGGTTCTTCATCCAGACGGACGCGGCGATCAATCCCGGCAATTCCGGCGGTGCGCTGGTGACCATGGATGGGCAACTGGTCGGCATCAACACGGCGATCTTCTCCAAGAGCGGCGGGTCGATCGGCATCGGCTTCGCCATCCCCTCCAATATCGTGCGCGCTGTGGTCCAGGCCGAGGGCAGCGGCGGCAAGCTGGTGCGCCCCTGGATCGGCGTGACCGGCGAGGCGCTGACCGCCGACATCGCCCAGAGCCTCGGCTTCGAGAAGCCCGGCGGCGTCGTGGTGAAGGAGCTCTATCCCGACGGTCCCGCGGCGCAGGCGGGCTTGATGCCCGGCGACGTGCTGGTGGCGATCAACGGCCGCGACGTGCTGGACCCGCAGGGCATGACCTTCCGCTTGGCCACCCTGCCGGTTGGCGAGACCGCCGACATCTCTGTCGTGCGCAAGGGCGAGAAGCTCCAGGTGCCGGTCAAGCTGACGCCGGCGCCGCGCAAGCCCGACCCGCAGGAAACCTGGCTCGACGGCAAGCATCCGCTGAAGGGCGCGCAGGTCGCCAATCTGTCGCCGTCGCTGGGCGAGGAGCTGTCGATCAGCGGCTGGAAGGGTGTGGCGGTGATCGCGGTGAAGCGCGGCTCCTTCGCGCGCGAGCTGGGCCTGCGGCCAGGCGACCTGATCGCCCGCATCAACGATCGGGACATTGATTCCGTCGACGGCTTGCAGGCAGCGTTGAGCGAGCCGCATGATGAATGGAAGATCTCCATCATGCGCGACGGCAAGCTTCAATCCACGATTGTGAAGTAGGACGGCGGCCTGCGGTGTCGAGCCTTTTCGAAACCCAGGCGCCGCGACCGCTGGCCGACCGGCTGCGGCCGCAGAAGCTCGACGAGATCGTCGGCCAGGACCATTTGATCGGCCCGCTCGGCCCGATCGGTCGCATGCTGGCGGCGCGGCAGATCTCCTCCATGATCCTGTGGGGACCGCCCGGCTGTGGCAAGACCACCATGGCGCGCCTGATCGCCGAGCAGGTCGATCTGCAGTTCGAGATGCTGTCGGCCGTCTTCTCCGGCGTCGCCGACCTGCGCAAGGTGTTCGACGCCGCCAAGCAGCGTCGCATGATGGGCCGCGGCACCTTGCTGTTCGTGGACGAGATCCATCGCTTCAACCGCAGCCAGCAGGACGGCTTCCTGCCTTATGTCGAGGACGGCACCATCGTCCTGGTCGGTGCCACCACGGAGAACCCGTCCTTCGAGCTGAACGGCGCCTTGCTGTCGCGCTGCCAGGTCTTCGTCCTCAACCGTTTGACCGAGGCCGACCTCGACAAGCTGCTGCAGCGGGCGGAAGAGCTGATGGGATTCCGCCTGCCGTTGAACCCGGAAGCGCGCCTGTCCCTGATCGCCATGGCCGATGGCGACGGGCGATACCTGCTCAACATGGCGGAAGAACTATTCCGCCTGCCGCCCGACGTGACCTTGGATACAACCGCCCTGGCAAAGGCCGTGCAGAAGCGGGCACCTCTCTACGACAAGGCGCAAGAGGGGCACTACAACCTCATTTCCGCTTTGCACAAGTCCCTGCGCGGGTCGGATACCGACGCGGCGCTCTATTGGCTGGCGCGCATGCTGGCCGGCGGCGAGGATCCCAAATACATCGCCCGGAGACTGCTTCGTTTCGCGGTCGAGGATATCGGCCTGGCCGATCCGCAGGCCCTGGTGCAAGCGTTGTCGGCCTGGGACGCTTATGACCGGCTGGGGTCTCCGGAAGGCGAGTTGGCGATTGCCCAATGCGTCATCTATCTAGGGACTGCGCCCAAATCCAACGCCGCCTACGAGGCCTTGGGTGCAGCCAACCGCGCCGCGCGGGAGACCGGCTCACTCATGCCGCCCAAGCATATCTTGAATGCGCCCACGCGCCTGATGAAGGACCTGGGCTACGGCAAGGGCTACGCCTACGATCACCACACCGAGGAAGGCTTCTCCGGCCAGAATTATTTTCCTGACGGCATGCCGCGTCAACGCTTCTATGAACCGGTCGAGCGCGGCTTCGAACGCGACATCCGCAAGCGCATCGAATACTGGGACCGGTTGCGGTCGCGAAAGACCGAGGGCGATTCCGAGCCCTGATAGCAGGCCTTTCCAGGCACTTTTCCAGCCCTGCAAGAAATGCAGATTCGGCGCGTGTGGCATGCGCCGAAGGGACTTGTCCCGTTACAATGGCCTCGTTAGGGTCGCCGCTTGTGACCGCTTCCTAGGGGTGGGGAACGATCACTGGTGAAACCATAAAATCAGGGTTTGGGGATGCAGGATTATCTGTCGCCAGAGCGCCAAAAGATCGCGTTGCTCACCATCGATGCCCAGCGCGATTTCACGCTACCAGGAGCGCCAGCGACAGTCAGCGGTAGTATGGCGGCGACATCGCAGATGCGCCGCCTCACCGAAGCATTCCGTGCGCATCATGCGCCGATCGTGCACATGGTGCGCCTTTATCGGTGCAACGGCTCCAATGTCGATCTGTGCCATCGCGCGCTGATCGAGGCCGGCCAGCGTATTGTCATGCCGGGCACTCTCGGCGCCGAGATCGTCGACGAACTGAAACCGACTCAAGGGCTGCGTTTGCAGCCCGATCTGCTTCTGGAAGGCAAGTTGCAGGAGATCGGCCCGAAGGAATGGATCTGCTACAAGCCGCGTCTCTCCGCGTTTTTCCAGACCCCGGTCGAAGAGCATTTGAAGTCTCTCGGCATTTCCACCATCGTCATCTGCGGCACCGATTTCCCGGCCTCGCCGCGCTCCACCGTCTATGCCGCCGCCAATCGCGATTTCCGCCTGGTGCTGGCGACCGATGCCATCTCCGGCGCGACCGATGCGGGCCTCGATGAGATGGCGCAGATCGGCGCCTATCTGATGGCGACCGACAAGCTGCTGGAATGGTTGCCGCGCAACCGCGCCGCGGCGTGAGTTTTCTCCGCCGCTCTCCACAGAGCGCCGCCCGATGAGCGGCGTCCAACAGATCGAGATCAGCGACGCGGAGTCCGAGCAGCGGCTGGACCGCTGGTTCAAGCGCCGCTTCCCGACGCTGAGCCACGGCCGCCTGGAAAAGCTGCTGCGCACCGGCCAGGTGCGCCTGGACGGCAAGCGCGCCAAGGCGAGCGACCGCGTCGAAGCGGGGCAGGTGGTGCGCGTGCCGCCGCTGGATCTGCCGGCGGAGAAGCCGGAGCCGCGCGCGGATCGCGCCGTCAGTCCGGCGCAGCAGCGCCAAGCGGAGAATTGGGCCAAGCAGCTGCAGAAGTCCGTCCTCTTCAAGGATGACGATGTTCTGGTGATCGACAAGCCGGCCGGCCTTGCGGTGCAGGGCGGTACTGGTCTTTCGACCAGCGTCGATGCGCTGCTGGATGAATTGCGCTTCGGCGCCAAGGAACGGCCCCGGCTGGTGCACCGGCTCGACCGCGACACCAGCGGCGTGCTGGTGCTGGCGCGCAATGCGAAAGCCGCCAAGAACCTGGCAGAGGCCTTCCGCCACAAGGAGACGCGCAAGATCTATTGGGCAGTGGTCGTCGGCGTGCCAAAGCTGCATAGCGGGCGTATCGATGCGCCGCTGCAAAAGGGCGTCGGCGACAGCGACGATACCGGCAAGAGGCGCGGCAAGGGCCGCGAGCGTGTCCATATCGACGAGGAAGGCAAGCGCGCCGTCACCGAGTTCGCGCTGGTGGAGAAAGCCGGCAAGAATGCCGCGTGGCTGGCACTGATGCCGGTCACCGGTCGCACCCACCAGTTGCGCGCTCATTGCGTCGTGTTGGGCACGCCTATCCTGGGCGACGGCAAGTATGCCGGCAGCGCCGCCTTCGTCTCGCGCGACAGTCTGCCGAAACAGCTCCATCTGCATGCGCGGCAGCTGACCATTCCACATCCGACGAAAAAGGGCGTCATCGACGTCACCGCGCCGCTGCCGGAGCACATGAAGAAGACCTGGGCGTTCCTCGGTTTTTCCGCCAAACCGGAGCGCGATCCTTTCGCCGATCTGGATCAGTAGGTCGTCAATGGACTTGGATTTGATCCAGGCTCAACTCAGGTCAGGCCGCCCGCCGGAAGAGGCTCAACTTGCCTATTTGCGCGAGGTCCTCGCAGTAGTGCCTTCGTTGCAGGCGGACCGCGCGATGGACTTGTTCGCCGCGTATCCCGCTCAATGCAAGGTTAGCCTAGAAGACAAGGCCTTGATTGAGGCCGTCGCGGATCGTTCCGAGTCCACTTATATATCCGCTTTGGCTTTGGGCCTACTCTGCAATTGGCTGAGT
>DASZQC010000323.1:0-9269 GCA_035549815.1 Dongiaceae bacterium | reverse complement strand
ATCTCATGCGCCTCGCGCGGTTCCGGCATCGGCACCAGCGGCGCGATGCCCCGCGCCAGGTGATAGGCGGCGGTGGAGCGGTCGATGGTCGGAACGCCGGTCAGGGCCGCGACGATATAGCCGGCCGCGTCCACCACCCAGCGCGCCCGAGCAAAACGCTGAGGCTGGGTATCGCGCAGCCACAGCAGCTTGGGCGCTACATGGTCTAGGCTCAGCTCCTCGTCGCTCAAGCCATGCTCTTTCTGCAAGCGGCGGCGATGCGCCTCCGAGCGCGCGTCGATGCCGAACAAGGGCGCCGGACCGACCGGCAGCATGGCGCTGTCGAGCAGCACCGGGCATGGACCAAGGGCGCCGATGGCGATGGCATCGACCGAGGCGACGCTGGCATCCGAGAGGGCCGCGCGCGCCGCACCGATGGCGGCGTCCAGCCAGGATTCCGGATCGCCCTCCAGCTCGCCGGCCAGGCGTGCCGCGACGGTGTATCGGCCACGACCGATCAGTTCCCCGTCGGCATCGACCACGGCGGCGCGCGCGCCGCTCAAGCCGAGATCGATGCCGAGCGCGCGCTGTTTCATGCGACGCATCCCGCCGCCAGGCTTGCCCGCGCGGCGCTCAGGCGCATCACCGGCCCAGCTCCTGGCCGGGGCGGAACAAGGTGGTGCGGAAACGATAGCGGTCGCCGCGGAAGACGCTGCGGCTGATCTCGATCGGCCGGCCGCCACGGTCATGGGTGATGGCGCTCGCCATCAGCAGCGGCGCGCCGTCGGGCAGCTCCAGCAAAGAGGCCTGGCGTGCCGAGGCCGAGATGGCCTGCAATACATATTCGGCGTAGGCGGGAATCACGCCCGCGAGGCGCAACGCCTCATAGAGCGAACCGGCGCCGAGATCGGCCTCGCGCAGAGACGGCGCCATACGCAGCGGCAGCCTGGTGTGTTCGATGGCGACGGCGACATGGTCGAGATGGCGGACGCGCTCCAGATCGAACAGCTCGCTGCCCGGCGCGATGCGCAGATCCTCCGCCTCGTCGATGCTGGCCGCCCGGATTTCCGCCCGTAGCACGGTCGAGGTGGCGGACAGGCCGCGGCTCTTCGCCATCTCGGTGAAGCTCATCAGGGCGTTAGGTTCGCCCAGCGACGGCGCCTGCACGAACCAGCCGCGGGCGGTGTCGGATTCGATCTGGCCGCGATCGCGCAGTTCGGCCAGCGCGCGTCGCACCGTCACCCGGCTGACGCCGAACTGCTTGCACAGGTCCCGCTCGCTCAGCAATTGCGCGCCGGGCACCAGGGCGCCGCTGGCGATCTGGTCGGCCAGCGCCTGCGCGACAAATAAGTACAGTGGCTGGGCCTGAGCCAAAGGAGCGGCTTTGTTCATAGGCATCAATACCAGATAAATACCAGACGAGACCAGTCCGTTATAAAGGCAGTTCTGGTCCCGCACCAGTGGAGAAATGGTTGGCAGCGGGTCAGCGACTATCGAGCGTCGAATTTCTATAAATAACTGCTATTACGGGTATCGCGGACGCATAGAAGCGGCGCGGATTGGCCCTCCAGCCAACCTCGCGCCGCTGGTTTCGCCGGCCTCGCCCTAGGAGAGGGTGTAGGCGGTCTTCACCGTCGTATAGAACTCGGCGGCGTAGCGGCCCTGCTCGCGCGGACCGTAGGACGAGCCCTTGCGTCCGCCGAACGGCACGTGGAAATCCACGCCGGCGGTGGGCAGGTTGACCATCACCATGCCGGCCTCCGCATTGCGCTTGAAATGCGTGGCGTGCTTCAGGCTGGTGGTCGCGATGCCGGAGGACAGGCCGAAGGGCGTATCGTTCGCCACCGCCAGCGCCTCATCGTAATTCTTGACCCGGATGACGGAAGCGACCGGGCCGAAAATCTCTTCCCGCGAAATGCGCATCTCGTTGGTCGCCTCGGTGAACAACGCCGGCTGCAGATAGAAGCCGGGCGTGTCGCGCTTCAGCAACTCGCCGCCGAAGGCGAGCTTGGCGCCTTCCTGCCGGCCGATCTCGATATAGTCGGTGTCCTGCTTCAACTGGCTTTCGTCGACCACCGGGCCGATATGCGTGCCCTGCTTTAGGGCATCGTCGATGACCAGCCCCTTCAGGCGCTCCGTCATCGCGGCCACGAATTTGTCGTGAATACCTTCGGTCACAATCAGACGCGACGAGGCCGTGCAGCGCTGCCCGGTCGAGAAGAAGGCGCCATTGACCGACGCCTCGACCGCGGTGCCAAGATCGGCGTCATCGAGCACGACGAAGGGGTTCTTGCCGCCCATCTCGAGCTGGAACTTGCGGCCGACCGCGACCGAGGCCGCCGCCACGCGCTTGCCGGTGGCGACCGAGCCGGTGAAAGTGACCGCGTTCACATCTTTGCTGTCGAGAATCGCCTGGCCCACCACCGATCCCTTGCCCATGACCAGGTTCAGCACACCCTTCGGCAGGCCGGCGCGCTGCAGGATGTCGACGATCGCCCAGGCGCAGCCCGGCACCAGATCCGCCGGCTTGAAAACGACCGTGTTGCCCCAGGCCAGCGCCGGCGCGATCTTCCAGGCCGGGATGGCGATCGGGAAGTTCCACGGCGTGATCATGCCGACGACGCCGACCGCCTCGCGCGTGACCTCGACGCCGATGTTCGGGCGCACCGACGGCAGCGCCTCGCCGCCGAGCCGCAGGCACTCGCCGGCGAAGAAATCGAAGATCTGGCCGGCGCGGATCGTCTCGCCGATGCCTTCTGCCAGCGTCTTGCCCTCTTCCCGCGCCAGCAGGCGACCCAGCTCGTCCTTGCGCGCGATGATCTCATCGGCGGCTTTTCGCAGGATGCCGTGGCGCTCCAGGATCCCGGAGCGCGACCAGGCCGGGAAAGCGGCCTTCGCGGCGGCGATGGCAGCGTTGGCGTCATCCTTGGACGCACGCGCGTATTTGCCGACGATGTCGTTGGTGTTCGACGGGTTGATGTTGTCGATGCCCTCGCCGCCCTGCCACTCGCCGGCAATCAGATTCTGATGAAGCATGCTGTCCTCTTTAGGTGTCTCGATCGATCATAGTGATCGCCGCCCTTCATACAGCAGCGGCAAACGGGGGCAACCCCAACGCTCGGCGCCGGAGCGCCGCGCGGAACAGGCTCAAACCGGTGTCAGAACATGGACGGCCCGTTGGGCCACCATGTCTTTTGTTTTCGCGCCGTAGGCGACCATGTGCGGCGCCACCGCATGTGCTTTCAGCGCCGCCAGGCTTTCCCATTTCTCCACCACGACGAAGGTATCCGGGCCGAACGCGGGGTCGGCGCCGTCCACATCGACGGTCGCGCCATATTCGATGCAGCCCGCTTCCGCACGCACGGCCGGCACGTTGGCGTTGAAGATTTTCAGCACCGCCGCGCGCTGATGCGGCTTGGTCGTGATGATGGCGAGAACATGAATCATGTGAGCTTTCCGGCCGACTTGAACCTGCGACAACACCGCGATGAACGGCGCAGCCTAAGCGGGGAAAGCGAAGATATCCAGGACCTTATTGAACGGGCCCCGATTGTGCGCCAGTTACCTTGTCGCGCCAACCATCGGGCCGAGATTGCCGATCACAAGAATTGACGGTGCCGTCGATCCGACTTCCATCTTCGTGCTGCGACCGATGATCGCGGCGCACGTGTGACCGGCCGAGCGGAGCGCTGCTACGCACCCGGTCGCCGCTTGCGCAGGAATGCCCGCCAGCAGACCGCCGGACGTCTGTGGATCGAACAAGATTGCCTTTGTTGGCCCGTCGAGATCGCTGCGCAACAAGCGGAGCAGCGCCAGATTGTCCGGCAGCAGGGTCGAGGCGATCCCCGCCCGGGCCAGCATCGCCGCGCCGTCATAGAGCGGCAGCGCCGACAGATCGAGCTCCGCGTCGACCTGGCTCGCCGCCAGCATCTCCCCCAGGTGGCCGATCAGGCCGAAGCCGGTGACGTCGGTCATCGCGGTCGCGCCATGCGCGCGCAGGACTTCGGACGCCTGGCGATTGGAGCGGCGCATTTCGGCGATGGCTGCGGCCACGGCGGCGGCTGGCGCCCGGCCGCGCATCGCGGCCGCGAACAGAATCCCGGTGCCGAGCGGCCGCGTCAGGACCAACGCATCGCCGGCCTTCAGCCCCCCCTTGCGCAGCACTTGGTCGGCCCGCACCTCGCCGGTGACCGAGAAACCGAGCGCCAGTTCCACGCCCTCGCTGGAATGACCGCCGACCAGCGCGACTCCCTCGCGATCCAGGCAGGCGCGGGCCCCCGAGAGAAGCTGAAAGAGCGTCTCCTCCGCCTTGGGTGCCGGACCGGCCGGAACCACCGCCGTAGCCAACGCATGGCGCGGCACCGCGCCCATGGCGAAAATATCGTTCAAGGCGTGGTTGGCGGCGATCTCGCCGAACACGAAGGGATCGGAGATGAAAGCGCGAAAGAAATCGACCGTCTGGACCAGGTAGCCGGCACGCGGCGGGTCGATCACCGCGGCATCGTCGGGCGCGCTCAGGCCGAGCACCACGCCGTCGGAAAGCGGCGGCCCCAGCCGCGCCAGGGCCTGCGACAACGGCTCCGGCCCCACCTTGGCGGCGCAGCCACCGCAGCGCATCTCTTCCACGGTTTGCGCTTCCGGCCGGCTCCTCGGCATGCGCGCCAGCATCGCCTCGCTGTCCTGGTACATCCGCATCCAGCGGCGATCGATCCAGTCCTTCCAGCTCCAGACCCAGGCGCCTTCCAGCTTGAACCCGCCGCGCGAGGCAACCGCATAACGCTCTCCGGTGGAGATCAAAGCGAGGTGCCGGCGTTGCGGCCGCCAGCTCTTCATCGCTTCGCCGCGGGCGCGGCGCCGCAGGTTGCCGGCCAGCGGCCGGCCGGCGCGGACGGCGAAAACGCCCGCCTTCTCGCGCGGCGTTTCGGTGAGCGTGACGCAATCGCCGGCGCCGAACACATCCGGGTCGTTGAGCACCTGCAAAGTGGGTGCCACGGCAAGAAAGCCCTTCTTGTCCAGGGCCAGTCCCGTATCGCGGAACCAGCCCGGGGCGGCCGCACCCGTCGTCACCAGCACCGCGTCGGCCGGCAGGGTCGCGCCCGCTTCCAGCTCGATGGCGTCGGCCGTCACGGCGCGGGCGCAGTGATGTTCATGGAGCTCCATGCCACGCGCCGCGAACGCCCGCCGAAAAGCGTCGCGCACCCGCGCATTGTGCGTCGGCAGGATTTCGGCCTCCGTCACCAGGGCAAAGGAAAAGCGCCCGGCATCGCGGCCGTCCTTTCGGGCGTCGGCCAGCAGATGCGTCCGCACCGACAGCAGCAATTCGACGCCACCGGCGCCGCCGCCGATCACTACGATCCGGCGCGGCCCATCTGACGCACGGCAGCGTTCACGCAGGGCCGAGAACTTGGCCAGGAAGGAGCCGATCGGCTTGACCGCAATGCCATGCTCCGCCGCGCCGGAAATATGATCCAGCGCAGGCGTGATGCCGACGTCGATCGACAGCAGGTCATAGGCGATCGGCGGACGGTCGCGCAGCGTCACGCGCTTGTTCTGCCGGTCGAGCCCGATGGCGTCGGCATGGATCAGCCGCGTGCCGGTCACCGCGGCAAGGCGCACGAGGTCGATATGCGCCTCGTCCTCCGTGTATAGCCCGGCCACCATGCCCGGCAGCATCCCGGAATAGGGTGTCTCCAGGTCGCGCGTCACCAGCGTCAGGCGCACCCGCGGCTCCGGCCGCATGGCGAACGCCTTCAGCACATGCACATGGGCGTGGCCGCCGCCCAGCAGCACGATGTCGGTGCGGATATCGAGGTCGCGATTCATGCCCGGCGCCTGACGGGGTTCATTGCACCGGCGCCTCCTCGATCATCAGGCGGTGGCCCTGCTTGTCGAAGAAATGGCCACGATTGAGGGTCAGGCGGTCGGCTTTGACCTGTTGCTCCAGCTCGCGCAGCTTGATCCGGGCGGCTTCATTGGCCAGCGGCCCGCCCTCCGGCGCCGCGACGGCGAAGAAGGCCGCACCGTCCCAGGCCACCCGGGCGCCGCAGAACAGCGCCAGGATCTCGAGCCAGCCAACCTCGTCGCCGATGACCGACAGATAGGTCGAGGACAGCGGCGTCACCTTGGTCTCGCCGATCTCGACCAGGATCACCAGCGCGGTGAAGGATCTCCGCGCCGCGAACTCCGCGACCAGCCAGGTTTCGAAATCGTCCGCCCGCCCACCGGCGTCAGAAATCGACAAGCGGCGTCTCCGGCATGGGCTGCTCGAACAAGGTCCAGAAGGACGCGGAATGGGTGGAATCGTACCAGGCCTCGAATGCCGCCAGGGCGTCCAGCACATCCGGCGGAGGCGCGTCCGGCGGTGGAGTCTCCGACGCCTGAGATGCCGCCGGATCGTCCGGTTTCGGCATCCGGTTGGCGAAGGCTGCCTTCGCCACCGGCGCGAACCGGGTCAGGATCGCCGATCGCGCCTCGCTGTCGCCGGACCAGCCGAGCTTCGAGCGCAGGATTGCGACGCCGCCCGCGACAGCCAGCTCCTCGCTCTCGGCGCGCGAAACCGCGTCGGCGATCGTCCGCATCAGCGTCAGCCGCCGGAAGGCGAAGGAGCGATCGCGCTCCAGCTGCCGTATGCGCTCGGCCGATTCGCGGCGGAAGGCGGTTTCGGTCGCCGCGGCCTGATGCGCGGCGGCATCGAGCGCCTGGATAAACGGGGCGACGGCCATCATGATCTTGCACTCTGCGAGCGTGGCGGAAGAGAGTGGGAGTCGAACCCACCAAGGACCGTCTCGCGACCCTTCCCGGATTTGAAGTCCGGACGCCCCACCGGGGACGCCTCTCCTCCATGTTGGTCCTGCGCGTCGGCGCTGGCGCGCCTGGCGAACAGATCGATGCGGTTCGGGTTGATGCGCCGCCAGTCGCCGCGACGCATGGTGAAGCCCTGCCGATCGAAGAACTCAAGGATCTGGATGGCGACCTTGCGGCCGTTGTCGAGCCGGTCGCGGAACGAAGCCGCGTTGAAGCGGCCATCTTCCGCATGGACGGCGACATCACCGGCGATCTGTGCCATCTCCGCGATCGTATCGACCAGGAAGAAATGGTCCAGCGCCACCTCATCGACTTCGCCGCGCCGCGCCGCCAGGCGGAACACGCGCCGCACGACCTTTTCATCGACGCCGAATGCGTGGGCGACGTCGCGCACGCGCGGCGGCCGGAAACGGTCGCCGCCGCCCAGGAGCGGCCGGATGCGGCCCCAGATCTGCTCTTCGTCCGCGCTCATGCGCACTTCGTGATAGGGCCGCCGCAGCCAGGCGCGATCGACGAGCAACGCGCCCTCCTCCACCAGACGCTGGATGGCGGCGGCAAACAGCGGCGCCGGCAGGCGCGGCTGCAGCGACAGGCGCAGCTTCTCCTGCGCCATGCCCTGCATGTCCGGCCGGTCCGCGTGGAACTGGTCCAACGTCGCCACCGCGCCGTCGGCAAGATGCCGCCACGCGGCGCGGCGCAGGGCGATGGTCTGGCCGCCGCCCGCCAGCGTCACCAGATCAAGCGCCGTCGCCGATGTGACGACCGCGCTCTGCGCGGCGGCGCGGTCGCGGAAAAAGGCCTGCAGATCGACAAAGCCGCGCGGCCCGTCCAGGGCGCCGGCAAGAGCCGCGTGCATGTCCCCGGCATCCAGCGCCAGCAGCTCGGCGCGCCGGACCGGCGACCGCCGCTTGCGCTCCGGCGCGCGGAGATCGAGCAGCACGCCGCCGCCGATGGTGCGGCTGGCGGAGGTGTCGCGGATGATGAAACGATCGCCCGCCGCCACCGCGATCGGCCTATCGAGGACGAACTGGACAAGATCCGTCTCGCCTGGCGCGATCGGCTCGTCGCGCAGCACCACGATGCGGGCCGCCACGTCCGCCGCGCCGTGATGCAGCCGCACCGGCATCCACTGGCCAATCGGCTTCCGCTCGCCGGGCAGCACGCTGAGCCGCGCATCCATCCGGCCGGTCGGTGCGTGCAAGGTCGGATCCAGCACGACATCGCCGCGCTGTATCGCCTCCTTGGTGATGTCGGGCCCTGCCAGCGCCAGGGCGCAGCGCTCTCCCGCGCGCCCTTCCTGTGCCGCGCGATTCTGCACATGCAGCGAGCGGACGCGCGCGGGCAGGCCCGTCGGGCTGACCATCACGCCATCGCCGATGCCGACCCGGCCGGAAAGGACGGTGCCGGTGACGATCGTTCCGGTCCCGGGCAAGGTGAAGCAGCGGTCGACCGCCAGGCGGAAGCGGCCGTCCGCCACACGCGCGGCCCTGGCGTGGCGCAACGCATCCAGCCGCGCGGTCAGCACGTCGATCCCTTCGCCGGTCAGCGTCGAGACCGGCAGTATCTCCGCGCCCGACAGGCAGGTCGGCGCCAGCGCCGCCGCGATCGCGTCGCTCACCTGGCGCCGGCGTTCGGCATCGACGAGATCCACCTTGGTCAAGGCGACGATGCCGCGCGACAGGTCGAGCAGATCGAGGATCGCCAGATGTTCGCGGGTCTGGGGCATGATGCCGTCATCCGCGGCAATCACCAGCAGCACGCCATCGATGCCGGTGGCGCCGGCCAGCATGTTGTGCACCAGCTTCTCGTGGCCCGGCACATCGATGAAACCGATGATCTCTCCGTCCGGGCGCGGCCAATAGGCGAAGCCGAGGTCCAGCGTGATGCCGCGCGCCTTTTCTTCCGGCAACCGATCCGCGTCAACGCCGGTCAAGGCGCGCACCAAGGCGGTCTTGCCATGGTCGATATGGCCGGCGGTGCCGATGATCATGCGGCACCCGCTCCCGCCAGCGGCGCAGCGGCGCGCCGCTCCGCCTCCCGGCGCTGATCGGAACCACAAGCAGCGGTCACCGCCGTGATGAAAGGCTCCGCCAGTTTGCTGCCGCCGTGCCGGCCGCGCAGCAGCCAGGCCAGCGCCGCGACGGGATCGCGCGCCACGCCGGCGCCGAGATGATGCGCCGCGCCCAGCATCGCCTGGCCGTCGGCGTCGCCCAGCATGGCCGCCTTGCGCCACCAGAACGCGGCCACGGCCGGATCGCGCGCGACACCCAGCGCGTTGTGATACAGCATGCCCATCCGGGTCATCGCCGATGCGATGCCTTGCTCAGCCGCGGCCAGCGCCCAGCGCCGCGCCGCTTCATAGTCCGGCGGCAGCAGTGCGCCCTCGACCAGCAGCCAGGACAGCATATCCTGGGATTCGCCATCGCCCTGCTCGGCGGCAGCGCGATACCAGCGCGCCGCGGCGACCGGGTCCATCTCCACCTTTT
>DASZQC010000322.1:0-28984 GCA_035549815.1 Dongiaceae bacterium | reverse complement strand
GGGTGTCAGGAGAGGCCAGCAAATGCTATCTCTTGATCGCCCGGCTTTTTTCATTCTGGCCTTTCCGCGATGAGCAAGATCCACCTACCCTCTGCCCTGTCCCGCCGCACCTTTCTGGGCGCCGCGGGCGCCGCCGGCCTGCTGCACGCCTATCCGCGCGAGGCCAGGGCGCAGGCGAGCGAGCTCACCATCGCCACCTGGGGTGGCGACGAGATCAAGGACCTCACCGCCGCTTTCGCCAAGCCCTTCACCGGCCAGAGCGGCATCCGCGTGCTGTTCGACGGCACCGGCCCGTCCGAGGGCAAGATCAAGGCCATGGTCGACCAGAGCCAGGTCGATTGGGACGTGTGCGACGTGGATGGCTACGTCGCCGTACGCCTGGCCAATGCCGGCGCGCTCAGTGTCATCGACTACAAGAAGGTGAATCGCGAGCAGGTGATCGTGCCCTTCGTCACCGAGCACGCCATCGCCGGCTACACCTATTCCTTCGTGCTGGCCTACAACGCGCAGGCCTATGCGGCGCAACCGCCGCTGAGTTGGGCGGATTTCTTCGACCGCCGGAAATTCCGCGGCCGGCGCGCGGTGTGGCGCTGGATGATCGGCGGCTTCGAGGCTGCGGCGATGGCCTCCGGAATCGCCAAGGACCAACTCTATCCGCTGGACATCGACGCGGCGGTGGCGAAGCTCGCCACCCTCGGCGACGATCTGGTGGTGTGGGAAGGCGCCGAGCATGCGCGGCAGATGCTGATGGACGGCACCGTCGACATGGCCTGCATCTGGCATAGCCGCGCGGCGCAGATCGGCGCCGAGAGCGAAGGCAGGATTGCCTGGACCTTCGAGAGCGGCCTGCTCTGCCCCGGCATGTGGGTGGTGCCAAAGAAGAATCCAGGCGGCAATTCCGCCTTCGACCTGCTGGCGGCGATGCAGCAGCCCAAGCGGCAGATCGAGCTGACCGCGCTGCGCGGCCTGGGCCCGGCCAATCCGGAAGCAACCGCGGCGATGCCGGAGAATTTGCGCCCGATCGACCCGACCCAGCCGGCGAACATGGCCGTGCAGGCGATCGTCAGCAACGGCTGGTGGGCGGACAACTATGACAAGGCGCGGCTGAAGTTCCAGGACCAGCTCGAGCGGATGTAGGCCAGCGACGGAATGGCGCATTGTTTTCGCGGGCCGGTAGACTTAATTGTTTCCTGACCAAAACAGTCAAGAATTCATCCATGCCATACCAGTCACAGCGCAATCCCGGTTTCATCGCCAGCCTCATGCGCGGCCTGCGCCGCCGTTGCCCGCGCTGCGGCGAAGGCAAGATGTTCTCCGGCTACCTGTCGGTGCAGCACGCCTGCGCCACCTGCGGCATGGAATTCGAGCCGCTGCGCTCCGACGATGCCCCGCCCTATTTCACCCTGTTCATCGTCGGCCACGTCATGGTGAGCCTCTATGTGGCCGCATGGCGCTTCGTCGAAGCGCCGCTGTGGGCGCAGGCCGTGTTCTGGTGCGGCACGACGGCGGTCATGAGCCTGGCGCTGCTGCCCTTCATCAAGGGCGGCGTGATGGCGGTGATCTTCGCCACGAAGGCGAAGGGCTGATCCCCGCGATCCGCGGATTGCCAGAAAATCCGATTAAGACCAGTATCGGGTCCTCGCATTTCGGGGGCCATGATCCATGCGCATTCTCGTCTTCCAACACGTCGCTGTCGAACATCCAGGCATCCTCCGCGATTTCCTGAAGGCGGATGGCATCGCCTGGGACCCGGTCGAGCTCGACGAGGGCCAGCCGATCCCGGACTTCCGGAACTACGACGCGCTGTGGGTCATGGGCGGGCCGATGGATGTGTGGGACGTCGAGGAAAATTCCTGGCTCATTCCGGAGAAGCGCGCCATCCGCCACTGGGTGCGCGACCTGAAGAAGCCGTTCCTCGGCATCTGCCTTGGGCATCAGCTTCTCGCGGACGCGATGGGTGGCACCTGCGGCCCGCAGCGGCCGCCGGAGGTCGGCATCCTCGACGTGTCGCTCACAGAGGACGGCAAGCGCGATCCCGTCTTCGCGCGCCAGCCGGCAACGGCGAAGGCGCTGCAATGGCATGGCGTGCGCGTGGCGCAGCCGCCGGAGGATACGGTGGTGCTCGCCTCCTCGCCCGCTTGCCACGTGCAGGCGATGCGCGTCGGCTCCTGCGCCTGGAGCGCGCAATATCACGTCGAGCTGGAAGACGGCACGATCCCCGCGTGGGGCTGTATCCCTGAATATGCCGCAGCGCTGGAGAAGGTGCAGGGTCAAGGTGCGCTGCAGCGCCTGATGGACGAGGCGAAGCCGCTGATGCCGACCTTCAAGGATTGCGCCAAGCGGCTCTACGAAGACTTCATGCGCACCGCGAGCGCGATGCGGCTGGCGGGCTGACGGCAGATACAATCGCGAGACTCACTCGCTCTCTGTCCGTCATGGCAAGGCTTGGCCTTGGGATAACGTATGGCATGAGACGGGGCGTTCAGCCCTTCTTCGCCTCGAAGATCGCGTACCATTTCTTCAGCGGCGTCACGGTTTCCCAATAGCCGGTGAAGCCCGCCGGAATCACGAAGGCATCGCCGGCCCTGAAGGTCTCCGACTTGCCATCGGCGCTGGTCAAAGTGGCGCTGCCTTCGAGGATGCCGCAGAACTCGCTCTCGCTGTAGCTGACCGGCCACTTGCCCGGCGTACATTCCCAGATGCCGGAGAAGAACTGGCCGCTCTGGTCGGTGAAATAGTTCTGCAGTTTCGTCGTCGGGCTGCCGGAAACGACATTTTCAGGCTTACCGGTTTCAGCCGGCGGCGGATTTGCGCCGAAGCGCACCAGTTGCACGGCAGCCATGCGTTTTCTCCCCGTTGCTGGACGTGACGTGATGGGCTGCATAGCATGCCGGCGTCCGGTGTGACCAGCCGGGTCCCATCAAAACGCGCGCAGGGGGTCGATCCTGGAACAATCCACCGACACGAACCGGAGCGCCGCCTCTGGCTCTCAACCGACTCCCGCAGGTGCCACGTGGCGCGATCCATTCCGCGGCGGGCTGGCGCTTTTCACCATCATGCTCAATGTCGGCATCGGGCTGCATGCCCTCGACGTCTTCATCATCTCCACCGTGATGCCGCGCATCGTGCGCGAGCTGGGCGGCGCCGAGTACTACACCTGGGCGACGATGCTCTACATGGTCGCCTCCATCGTCGGCACAGCCGCCGGCAATCCGGTGCGGCAGATGCTGGGTAGCCGCCTCGGCTACGCCATTGCGGCCCTGCTCTTCGCCGCGGGCTCGATCGGCTGCGCCATCAGCCCGACCATGGCGCTGCTGCTGGTCGCGCGCACGGTGCAGGGCCTGGGTGGTGGCACCATGATCGCGTTGTCGATGGGATTGGTCAGCGAGCTCTATCCGCCACACATCCGCAAGCGTGTGCTGGCGCTGGTCTCCGCCGCCTGGGGCGTCGCCTCGCTGCTCGGCCCCGCCATCGGCGGCCTGTTCGCGGAGTTCGGCTCCTGGCGCGGCGCCTTCTGGATCAACGTGCCGATCGTGCTGCTGTTCGTGCTGGCCTGCACGCGCCTGCCGGCCAAGAAGGCCAGCACCAGCGCGGTGCGGTTTCCCTATGTGCAACTGGCGCTGATGACCGCCGGCGTCGTCGCCGTCGCCCTCGCCGGCCAGGTCCGATACACGGTCTTTCAGGTCGGCATGCTGGTGGCCGCCGGACTTGCCGTCGTCCTGGCGATGCGCCTGGACCATGCCAGCGAGACACGGATGTTCCCCAGCCACCCGCTGTCGTTGAGCCGGCCGGTCGGCACCGCCAACTGGATCTTCGCCTTGTCGTCGATCACCCATACCGTCATCGGCGCCTATCTGCCGCTGTCGATGCAGATCCTGCATGGCGTCTCCGACCAGGCGGCGGGATATGCGGTGACGGCGCTGGCGCTCTCCTGGACCATCGCGTCCATGGTCACGTCGCACATCCATGGCCGCGCGGCCTTGCGCAGCATCGTCATCGGCCAAGCCCTGTGCCTGATCGGCCTGGGCGGCATGGCGCTGGCTATCGCCGACCTGCCTTTCGGCATCATCGTCACGCTGAACGTGATCGTCGGTTTCGGCCTCGGCAGCAGCAACCTGCATCTGGTCGAGGCGACCATGCGGCATGCGCCGGCGGACGAGCAGACGACGACCGCGGGCGCCATCCCGACCCTGCGCTCGCTCGGCATCGCCTTCGGCTCGGCCGGCGCCGGCGTGATCGCCAACCATGCGGGACTGACCGATACCTTGGCTTATGCCGACGTGCAGCGGGCGACGCAGTGGGTTCTGACCATCGGCACCCTGGCGCCGTTGCTGGCGCTGATCCTGGCGACGAGCTATGTGCGGATGCTAGGCGCCAAGATGGCGATGGCGCCGGCGGACTAGGAAATCAGTGCCCGCCCGCGGCCTTGCGCGGCAGCGGCACGATCTCGGCGCTCGGCTGCTCCGGCGGGCGGTTGGGGATGCGCACGAGGACCGTCGTGCCCTTGCCCGGCTCGCTCTTGATCTCCAGCGTGCCGCCATGCAGCTCGACGATGCCCTTCACGATCGGCAGGCCAAGGCCGGTGCCTTCGTATTTGCGATTGAACTGGCTGTCGATCTGGCCGAACGGCGCCAGCGCGACATGCATTTCCTTCTCGTCGATACCGATGCCGGTGTCGGCGACGGTGAATTGCACGCCGCCGTCCCAGGACTGGCACGACAAGGTGACGGTGCCGCTCTCCGGCGTGAACTTGACGGCGTTGGACAGCAGGTTGATCAGCACCTGCTTCACCGCGCGCTTGTCGGCATTCAGCACGATCGGCGTTTCCGGGAGGTCGAGATTCAGCATCAGGCCGTGCTCCACCGTGCGCGGCCGGATCAGGCGCGCGACCGAATGGGCGATCTCGTTGCAATCGACCTCTTCCATGCGGAGCTGGAAGCGGCCGGCTTCGATCTTCGACAAATCGAGGATGTCGTTGATCAGGCTGAGCAGATGCTCGCCGCTGTTGCGGATGTCGCGCACGTAGCTGACATAGCGCTCGTTGCCGAGGGGGCCGAACAACTCGCGCTCCACCACCTCGGAGAAGCCGATGATGGCGTTGAGCGGCGTGCGCAGCTCGTGGCTGACATTGGCCAGGAACTCGGACTTGGAGCGGTTGGCGATGACCGCCTGCTCCCAGGCTTTCACCAATTCGTCCTCGTGCTGCTTCTGCGCGGTCAGGTCGCTGCACACCGCCATATAGCCGTGATCGCCGATCTGCACGCGGCGCACCGAAAGCTGACGCCCGTCGACGCGGCGATAGAGCCAGCGCCCGGTAGGCTCCAGCGCCTTGGGATCGGTGGCCGGCTTGCCCTGGTCATCGCGCGTCATCAGCGTGGCGCGGCCGCTGGCCTTCAGCTCGTCGAGCATCTCTTCCATGGTGATGCCGGAGCGCAGGAAGCCCTCGGGGAACTGCCACATCTCGGTATAAGCGCGGTTCCAGTGCTGCAGGCGGCGCTCGCGGTCGAACACGGCGATGCCGTCTTCGATCGACTGGATGGTCGCGGCCAGCATCTGGGCCGAGGTTCGCAGCGCGCTGTTGCGCGCTTCGATGACCTTGAGCTGTTCCTGGCTCACACGACGGATATCGAGAATCTGGTACAGCACGACCATGCCGATCGCGCCCAGGACCAGGAACACCAGGATGGCGCCCGGCGCCAGCGCGCCGATCAGCGCGTGGCCGGGGGCCTCCGGCGCCCAGGTCAGCGTGCCGAGCGGGAGGTTGTCCGGGCCGACCAGCGGCACCTGCTTCGACAGGTGGGCATCGGGTGCGGCATTCTTTGCGTCCGATGACGCGAGCTCGGATTTCGCGGCGGAGAGATCCGCGGCCAACGCGACGGCGTCGGCCGGCGCCATCGTGCCGACCCGGAGATCGGTGATGCCGTAGACCTTGCCGGTCGCGCCGAGATATTCCGGCGTCAGGCTGCGCAGCATGATCAGGACGGACTGGCCGGCGCGCAGCTTGACCAGTTCGGGCTTCTCATACGGCGTAATGGCGACCGCACCGGCGAGCGCGACGATTCCATCATGGACCAGGAAGCCGGGCTGGGGCCGGGGTCCGGTGTTCGGATCGGCGCCATCGCCGGCGATCTCGCCACGCGCGCTTGCCGCCAGGCGCGCGGCTGAGCCGGCCAGCGGTTCCACCGCGGCCGGATCGAGCGGCTCACCCTGCCAGCTGCCGAACAGGAGCTTGTCGTCGGGGCCAATGACGAGCACGCCATCGACGTTCTTCTCAGCACCGAGCACCGTGCTCTGCGCGAACGTCGAACCCGCCCAGTCCTTGGAGAAGGATACGTGCAGGTTTTCGTAGGCTTCGTCCCACCAGGCATAATCCAGCGCGGTGGTGGCGACGCTGGTCTGCAGGCTCTGCACCACAAGCCGCGTGCGCGCGGCCGCATCGACGGCGTATTGCCGGTCCACTTCGCGGGCGGCAACCACCAGCATGATGCCGATCGCCGCCGCCATCGCCAGGATCAGGCCGACGATCGGAAAGATCGTGATCTTGATCGGACGTGTGGGCCGCGACGGGGTCTCCGTTGGAGAATGCGGTGCGGTTGCTGTCAAAGGTGCTCCCGATCGATCGACAAGATGTTCGGCCGACGGCCCGGTTCCGTGCCGGAGGGACCGCGGGCAGAAAGCTGCAAATCTGCCGAAAATATTTGTTCGACAATGGTTAATGAGTCGCGAAGAGCCTGGGGCGTTGCAGCAAGGTCACGGTGCAGTGCGGAATTGGCCGTTCCGCCTGGTTTTGAGATGTAACATATTGTATTTATTATAATAAAACGTTTCACCGGGACTGGCCGATCAGGCTTGACATCTCGCACCCGCAACATCATATTTTGCAGCGCGGCAACCGGATATCTCCCCTGACATTCTGTTGTCGCATCGCCCTTACGGGCGTTTCCTCCCAGAACTTGGGCCGTGCTCAGGCACGGCCCATTTTTTTGACCTCAAGCACCCCTGAAATTCAGCCTGGCGGCGTGTCTGCGCTCGCGCCCAACGGCCGCTGCATCAGCACGCTGTCCACCCAGCGGCCATGCTTGAAACCGATGGCGACGAAGGTGCCGACCGCGCGGAAGCCGCAGGCCCGATGCAGCTCGATCGAGGCCAGGTTGGCGGAATCGCCGATGACCGCAATCATCTGCCGCTTGCCGATTTCGGTGCAGCGGGCGATCAGCGCGGTCAGCAAGGCGCGGCCGATGCCCCGCCCGGTCGCCTCCGGCGCCACATAGATCGAATCCTCGACACAGAAGCGGTAGGCGGTGCGCGGCCGGTACGGCCCGGCGTAGGCGTAACCCAGCACCATGTCCCGCTCCACGGCGCAGATATAAGGCAGCCCGGCATCGATGATCGCAGTCCAGCGCCGCGTCATCTCCGCCACCTCGGGGGGCGTTTCCTCGAAGGAAGCGAGGCCGGTCAGGACATGATGCGCATAGATGCGCTGGATGGCGGCCATGTCGCCGCCGACCGCCGGGCGCAACGAAAAGGCCGACGGCGATGATGCGGACTCCCTGGAACGCGCGCTCACGCGGCCCTGGCCAGTTGCTGGGCGGCGAGGCTCAACCGCTCGATCAGCCGCGCCATGATCTCCTGCATGCGTGCGAATCCGTCGGCCGGCGCCAACGCGGCCTCGTCCATGTAGAGCGCGCGATTGATCTCGAGCTGCAGCACATGCACGCCTTGCGCCGGCCGGCCATAGGATTGGGCGACATAGCCGCCGGAATAGGGATTGTTGCGACGGGCACGCCCGCCAAGCTCCGATAGGCAGTTTTCCGCCGCCGCGGTGATGCGCTCGGCGCAGGCGGCGCCGAAGCAATCGCCCAGCACGTAATCCACATCGATGCGCTGCCGGCTATGCAAGCCATCCATCCAGGCCCCGGCCGAGGGCATGGAATGACAGTCGATCAGCACGCACAGGCCGAACTGGCGCTTGGTGTGCGCGACCAGATCGCCGAGCGCGCGGTGATAGGGCTTGTAGAACAGGTTCAGCCGCGTCTCCGCCTCGGCGACCGACAGCTTCTTGGTGTAGATCTCCTGCTCGTTGGCGGCCAGGCGCGGAACGACGCCGAGACCGGCCAGCACGCGCGGCGAGCCGGCATTGACCGGCATGGTCAGCCGCTCCGCGAACATCTCCTGATCCAGCTCCGCCGGTTCGCGGTTGGGATCGACATAGACGCGGGGAAAGAAAGCTTCGATCAGCGGCACGCCCAGTTGCGGCGCCTCGGCCACCAGCCGGTCGACGAAGCAATCCTCCGACTGGCGCAGCAGCGCCTCCGGCAACGCCGACAGGGCCAGGAACTCTTCCGGGTAATGCCGGCCGCTATGGGCCGAGGCCAGCACCAGCGGGCTCGCTTGGCGCGGCGGCATGGAAATCGTGAAGGGCCGGCGGGCGATCTCCGCCACCGGGGCGCGCGTGACCGCAACATCCGGCGTCGTCGGTTGGGCGGCGGCGCTGGCGCCAGGGGTCGTCGGAGCATTCATCGTCGGGCAGGTTTAGCGGAATCCGCCCCCCCTGTCACGGCACCGCAGCATGGCATTCACAATGCCCTTTGGACCGACTCGGTTATGCCCGTACTCTGCCGCGCAATTGGGCATTCAGAGCAGCATTGGACCGCGAGATGGCGCGCATATTGTTGGCCGAGGACGATAACGAAATGCGGCAGTTCCTGGCCCATTCGCTGCGCCGGGCCGGCCACGACGTGAGCGCCACCGAGAACGGCGAGAGCGCCGCCGACGCCCTGGAGCGGCAGAATTTCGACCTGTTATTGGCCGATGTAGTGATGCCCGGCCTGGACGGCGTGGAACTGGCGAAGCGCGCCGCGCGAATCTCGCCCAGCCTGAAGATCGTCTTCATCACCGGCTTCGCCGCCGTCGCCCTGAACCAGGATTTCGGCCCCGACGGGCGGCGCAATCCCGGCCTGTCCAAGCCCTTCCATTTGAACAAGCTGGTCAGCCAGGTGCGCCAGTTGCTGGCGGCCGCATAAGGGCTGTTTTTGAGGCGCGCAACAGCCTGCATTCCCAAGTCTTGCAATCGAGGGGCCGGGATGCTATTTGCCCAGCCGTCTTAGCGGCCGGACGTCCTGTTCCGGCCGTCCCGTATCCAGGGTTCGGGCGGTTAGCTCAGCGGGAGAGCACTACCTTGACATGGTAGGGGTCACAGGTTCAATCCCTGTACCGCCCACCACCGCTTTCGCGGTGGTCGTCCTTGGCCTTCGAACATCCAGAATGAGCGCGGATCGCCACAAGATGCCCAATGGCGCCGTTGACGAAAACGGCGCGCCCGTCACCGCGCAACATCCGGACATCCAACGCCTGCTCGCTTATTGGCGCGACAGATGCGGCCGGTGCAATTTCCCGCGACGCAGCGATATAGATCCAATCGATCTTCGGTTCATGCTGGAACGCATCGGGCTGGTGGAGGTTCACGACGGCGAGACGCGGCGCTTCAGAATCCGCGTCGCGGGGTCCTGGTGGCGGGGCCAATATGGCTTCGAGCCGACCGGGCTATGGCTGGAAGATTGGCCCAACCCCGAGCAACGGGAGCTCGTGCTCGCGACCTATCGATCCCTGATGGAACTGCGCCAGCCCATGATCTTCATGCGTAACCACTGGGTCGACGACCGGAAGCTGGAGTACGAAGCGGCGCTGCTCCCGATGTCGGAGGATGGCACACGGATTTCGATGGTCTTGGCCGGCATCGCGCTGCACGACGGCAGGTAGAACGGCGCATTGCCTCCCGGGCCGACCGTTGAATGACTATGCTGTCCGTTGTAAGCATCGCGACCGGTCGATTTTAGAGGAGACGCAGCATGGACCGCTTCACCGGCGGTTGCCTGTGCGGCAACGTCCGTATTGTGGCATCGGGACTCCCGTACCGGGTCGGCGTCTGCCATTGCCTCGACTGCCGCAAGCATCATGGCGCCCTCTTTCACGCCTCCGCGATCTTCCCTCAGGATGCGGTGACGATCGATGGCGAAACCCGCGACTATGCCGGGCGGCATTTCTGTCCGCGCTGCGGCTCGTCCGTCTTCGCGCGCACGGCGGACGAAATCGAAGTGAACCTGGGATCCCTGGATGCCCCCGACCAACTGCGGCCAACCTACGAACTCTGGACCATCCGTCGCGAATCCTGGTTGCCGGCGTTTCCGTTCACGAAGCGATACGAGCGCGATCGTGACGCCACGGGTCGTTTTGAGGGCACCGTTACGAGGTGACGGGAGGCCTGGATGTCACTTGCCCTCGAGGGTCGGCACCAATGAGGCTTCTGACACGGCGCGACGAAACCACCTCTGTCGCGTCAACGCCACATGCCATCCGGCCTGATCAAGCCTGCCGAGATAGCCTCTCACTCCGAACACCGACTTGCCACCGCATCCTTGAAGTCGCGCCGCTCGAGCGCGGCTCGGAATTGATCCAGTTGTTGCGCCGGCTGCGTACTCATTGCAATTTCGGAGCTGCGTTTCAGTGACCGAACAGGATCTGAACCATGGATTCGACGACCGCCCGAACCTTCGTTGACCATATCTGGGACCACGAAATCGTTCCGAATTTGGTCGACTACATTCGGATTCCCAACAAATCACCGGCTTTCGATCCCGACTGGCAGACCCACGGCCACATGGACCGGGCCGTCGAGCAGTTTGCCGCCTGGGCCCGCGCGAAAGTTTCTTCCATCGCCGGCGCGCGTGTGGAGGTCATACGCCTCGAGCGCCGCACGCCGGTCATCTTCATCGACATTCCGGGCCAAGGCGCCGAGACGGTGCTGCTCTATGGTCATCTCGACAAACAGCCGGAGATGACCGGCTGGGCTGACGGGCTGGGTCCCTGGATTCCCAAAATCAGGGAAGGCCGGCTCTATGGCCGCGGCGGCGCCGACGACGGTTATGCGATGTTCGGAGCCTTGGCCGCCATCCTGGCGCTGAGGGCGCAGGGCACGGCCCACGCCCGGTGCGCCATCCTCATCGAAGCATGCGAGGAAAGCGGCAGCTACGACCTGCCCTTCTATGTGGACCATCTCGCCGAGCGTTTGGGCTCACCGTCGCTCGTGGTGTGCCTGGATTCGGGGTGCGCCAACTACGACCAACTCTGGCTGACCACCTCGCTCCGCGGCATGGTCGGGGGCACCCTGACCGTCCAGGTCCTGGAGGAAGGCGTCCATTCCGGCGACGCCTCCGGTGTGGTTGCATCCAGCTTCCGCATCTTGCGCTCCCTGCTGTCCCGGATCGAGGACGAGGAAACCGGAGAGATCCTGCCGCATGCCTTTGCCGCCCAGATCCCGGCCGGGCGCCTGGACGAGGCGAAGATCGCCGCCGCGGCGCTGGGCGCGGAAGTCTACAAAAAATTCCCCTTCATATCCGGCATGCGGCCGGTCAGCGAAGATCCGGCCACGCTGATTCTCAATCGCACCTGGCGACCCGCCTTGTCGATCACGGGATTGGATGGGGCGCCGCGCATCCTTGATGCGGGCAATGTCCTGCGCCCTGCGACTTCGGCCAAGCTGTCCCTCAGGGTGCCGCCGACCACCGATGCCGCCAAGGCCGGCCGCGAGTTGAAAGCGTTGCTCGAAGCGGAGCCACCCTATGGCGCCAAGGTGACCTTCGAGGTGGAGAAAGCCGGTTCCGGCTGGGATGCGCCGCCGCTGGCGGACTGGCTGCGCGCTTCCGTCAACAAGGCGTCGCAGATTGCGTTTGGCCGCGCTGCGGCCATGATGGGCGAAGGCGGCTCAATCCCCTTCATGGGCATGCTGGGCGAGAAATACCCCAAGGCGCAGTTCATGATCACGGGCGTCCTCGGCCCTCATTCCAATGCGCACGGTCCCAACGAGTTCCTGCATATCGCCATGGGCAAAGGCGTCACCCTCGCCGTGGCTCAAGTGTTGGCCGACCACTGCGCACGCGCGCGCTGAGGAAGTCACCGGCCTGCCCGGCGCATCCGTCTGCCGGCTATTCGCGCATCCATTGCTCGCGCAGCTTCTCGCCGATGAGGCAGTCGATGCGTTTGCCGGCCACCGGCGCCGCGGCGCGAATGACTCGCGGCTGCGGCTCCTGCCCGGCGATTTCCAGAACCAGCTTGCGGCGGATCGCTTCGGCGAACTGGTCGGCGGACTGCACCACGACCAGGAAGGCGCCGAACCCGCCGATCACGCAATCCTCGTAATAGACGTCGAGATTGTCGATCGAGGCGAAGCCGGCCGCCCGCTTGATCATGATCGGCAGGCCGTTGATGGTGATGCCGGCGTCGAGGATCGGCTGGCGCGCGACCTCGATGGGGATGCCCATGTTGTTGGGCCCGTCACCGGAGACATCGATCACGCGGCGCGTGGCCGCGTAGCCGTTGTTGTCGAACTGAGGCGCCGCAAAGACGAGGCCGCCCGATATCGCGGTGCCGCGAAAGACCTGGATCGGCGCCTGGGCGAGCTGCGCGGCGAAGGCCTTCGCCGAAGTGGGGCCATCGATCACCCGCCAGTCCACCACCTTATATTGCGTTTCCGGCCCCGCCCACTCGATATAAGAGAGCGCGATCTTGCCGTGACGTCCCTCGGTGATGGCGGAGACCACATCGGGATGGGTGATCGCGGAGACATAGCCCTCGCGCTGCAGCTTCTGCTCGTCGAGATCCATCGAACGGGACACATCCACGGCGAGAACGAGCTCGAGATCGACCGGCATGTCGGCCGCGTGGGCGGAGGGCAACACCGCCGTCCAGAGAGCGGCCGCAAGGGCAAGAGTGAACGCGCTTCGCCGCATGGCAACGCCTCCCTGGTCACCCACTCCGGCCGCCAGGGTAATGCGCTTTGCCGTGGTCGCCAATCACTTGTCCGTTTGTGTCGCGGGACGGGAGCGAAGGCCGATGTGCGGTGTTCATGGCTTCGAAGCCCGCATGATGACCATTTGGCGACAGGCCACAGAGCATGGTAGCAATCATTCGTCGCACAGCCTGGATGGCACGCATGTCCAGCTCGATCAGAAGCATCACCTTCACCGGGATTATCCTCGCAGGCATTGCGGGCTTGGCGCCGGGGTCGGCGCTGGCTGCGGAGGCTTCGTCGGCGCGGATCGTCGACCTGACCTATGACGTCTATCTTGGCGGCCTTCACATCTTCACCTTCGACGTGAACATGACGTTGCGGCCGGACCGCTACCACGTCACCGCCGAAGGGGAAACGCAGGGCACGCTCGGCTGGCTGTACAGCTTGAACATGAAGCTTGCCGCCGATGGCCGCGATGAGAACGGCCGCATCGAGCCGCGCCTTTATGCGACAGAAACCGAATGGAGCGGCAATCAGCGCTCGGTCCGCCTCGGTTTCCGCGAGGACGGCGGTTACAATCTCCAAAGCAACCCGATGCCGGAACCCGATCCGGATGTTCAAGGCGGGTTGCCGGAAACGCTGCCGGAGGGAACCGTCGATCCGCTGAGCCTCGCCGTTGCCGCCAGCCGGACGTTGGAAGAGACCGGCCGCTGCGACCAGACCGTGCCGGTGTTCGACGGCCAGCGCCGCTACGACCTGATCGTGAAGCAGGTCGACGAGACGATTCTGCCGCCCAACGATTATTCGATCTATCAGGGCGCGGCGTTGCGCTGCAGCTTCAGCATGAAGCGCATCTCCGGCTTCCGGACGAGCTGGAAGTCGAGCCGGCAATGGGATGCTGGCTCGGCGACGCCGCCGACCATCTGGGTAGCCGAGATCCGCCAGGATTTGCCGCCGGTGCCGGTGCGCTACGAAGGCGCGATCGCGCTGGGCAGCATGGTGGTTCACCTGAGCGACGCGAAATTGCGCGTCGAGCCCGCCAACGCCGCGCTCGAGGAGCAAGTGCCCCGGAACTAGACGGCCTGGCGCGGGCAGATATCTGCACGCCGCACCAGGGGCGCGCGATGCGCCTGAGAGCAGCCTCGAATGATGGGCCTACATCGCCCGGACGCTGACCAGGAACTGGTCCACACGCTGACCAAGGTCCGACGCCTGCTGCGATAGCGACTGCGCAACGGTCAGGACCTGGGCGGAGGACCGGCTGGATTCGCCGGCCGCCTGGGTGACGCCGTGGATGTTCGATGACACTTCGCGGGTCGCCGCCGACTGCTCCTCCACCGCGCCGGAGATCGAGGTATTGATCTCGCTGATCTTGGTGATGATCTGACCGATCTCACGGATGGCCGCCGCCGTCGTCTGGCTGGCGCCCTGGATGCCGCGAATCTGCTCGGCGATTTCCTCGGTCGCCTTGGCCGTCTGGTTGGCAAGCGACTTCACTTCGGAGGCGACGACGGCGAAGCCCTTGCCCGCCTCGCCCGCACGCGCCGCCTCGATGGTGGCGTTGAGCGCCAGCAGGTTGGTCTGGCCGGCGATGTCGGTGATCATCTGGGTCACGTTGCCGATCTTTTCGGCGGCGTTCACCAGGTCGCTGACCATCTGCTCGGAGTTGCGCGCCTCGTTGACCGCCACATCGACGACGCTGCTGACCTCGGTGATCTGACGGGAGATTTCGTTGACCGACGCCGCCAATTCCTCGGTCGCCGCCGAGACGGTGGAGGATTGCTGCGTCGTCTGCTCGGAAGCGGCCGCCAGGGACTGCGCCGTCCTCTGCATATTGTCGGCTGAATTCGCCACCACTCCGACCAGCGCCTTCACGCCAGTCTCGAAATCGCGCGCCAGCGCGGCATTCTGTTCCTTGCGGCCGGTCAGGTCGGTGGCGAACTTCACCACTCTGCAGGGCCGGCCGTTCTGATCGAGGATCGGATTGTAGCTGGCCTCGATCCAGACCTCCCTGCCGCCCTTCCCGATCCGTTTGTACTGCGCCGCCTGGAATTCGCCGCGATTCAGCTTGGCCCAGAACTCGCGATATTCCGCGCTCGCCTTGTAGGCCGGCTCGACGAACATCGAGTGATGCTTGCCCTTGATCTCGTCCAGTCGATAGCCCATCACTGAGAGGAAATTCTCGTTAGCGGTGACGATGGTGCCGTCCAATTCGAACTCGATGACGGCCTGCGACCGGCCGATCGCTTGGACCTTGCCATTCAGATCAGCGTACTGCGCCATCTTGCTTGAGACGTCGGTGGCGAATTTCACCACCTTGTACGGCTTGCCGTTCTTGCCCAGGATCGGATTGTAGCTGGCCTCGATCCAGACCTCCTTGCCGCCCTTCCCGATCCGTTTGTACTGCGCCGCCTGGAATTCGCCGCGATTCAGCTTGGCCCAGAACTCGCGATATTCCGCTGTGTCCTTGTAGGCGGGCTCGACAAACATGCTGTGATGCCGGCCCTTGATCTCTTCCAAGGTGTAGCCGAGCGCGCTGAGGAAGTTCTTGTTGGCTGTCAGAATGGTGCCATCAAGCTTGAACTCGATCACAGCCTGCGACTTGTCGAGAGCTTGGAATATTGCATCCGAGGCTCCGCCGAACCCAAAGACCATAGGAGATCTCCCGTTTTATGGCTTGGTGCCAATCAGCGGCGAATTGAAACACAGCACTATTGAAGAGCCGTAAATACCCACACAGCGCCCCTGGGAATGGTTTCTTGAACTCCACGGCTTACGGCTCATTCAGATCGGGTTTTATTTCGGCCGATAGATATAGGCGATGTAATTGTCGCCCCGATTTATCGGCGATCCGCCCGGCGCCGATTCTGACAGCGCCCCGCCTTTCTTGCCCGAATCGCATGAAATGGGCCGCGATAAGCAGCCATTTCGGAGGATCGGGACCGCAGTCGCACAAATGCGCGGCCCTTCCAAGGAGACGCCGCATCATCCGGCCCGCTCGCGATGCAGACCGAATCTCCGGTGCTGCATTGCGGTGAGGAAGACAGGGCTCATATAGTTCTGTCGTCTTAAGCTTGGCGGATAAGGCCCAGCCGCAGATCCGCCGCGCACGATCCCAATGTCTCGATCCGCGATCTTCGATAGGCGGCTATGCTCGCGTGTCCGGCCATCCCGGCATCTGCCCATCATCAGCGGACTCGGCGTGCCAACCCCGCGACACCTTCGCCGCCGACCGGCCGACATTGATCGAAATGCGCGAAGATGCTCCATTCCTGAAATAGACCAGCCTCGAAAGTGGATGTGAACATGAGTGAAGATGGCGCGCTCGTCGCGCAGCGTCAGGCGCAAGACGGCATCACCCTTGCCAATTGGCGCCAGGCCCCGTGGAATCGCCAAGCGTTCCGGAATATCGCCGCCCTTCTGCCGGTGGCGCGCATTGTCGGCGACCCGGGCCGGTCGACATCGCTTCCGCGCGCCACGCTCGACCTGGGCGCCGTCACATTCGCCGCCCCCGACGGTCGGCGCCTAAGCGTCGCGGATCTGCTGCGGGAGACTGCGACCGACGGATTCATCGTGCTGAGGAACGGCGCCATCGCCTACGAATGGTACGAAGCGGGCTTCGGCCCGGACATGCCGCACATCGTCTTCTCGGTCAGCAAGTCGATCAGCGCGCTGCTCGCCGGCAATCTCGTCGAGAACGGCACGCTCGATCCCGATGCTCCGGTGACCGCCTATATTCCTGAAGCCGCCGGCTCCGCTTACGGCGATTGCACGGTGCGCCATGTTCTGGACATGACGGTCAGCATCGACTTCGCGGAGCAATATCTCGATACCACCGGCGCCTTTGCCCGTTATCGCGTCGCCACCGGCTGGAATCCCGTGACCGATCCAGCGCTCGACGTGGGGCTGCACCAGTTCCTTGTGACCTTGCGGCGGGACCGGCAGCGGCACGGCGAGCGCTTCTATTACGTGTCGCCGAATTCCGACATGCTGGGCTGGATCATCGAACGCGCCGGAGGAAAGCCGTTCGCCCAGTTGTTGTCCGAGCAGGTATGGCAACCGATGGGAGCCTTGACCGACGCCTATGTCACCATCGACAAGAACGGCGCGGCCCGTTCGGCCGGCGGCATCTGCGCCTCGACGCACGATCTGGCGCGCCTGGGCGAGTTGGTGCGCCGGGGCGGCAAGATCGACGGCCGGCAGATCCTGTCCCACGCGTGGCTCGATGACATCCGCCGCAATGGCGATCGCAATGCCTGGCTGGCGTCCGACAGCGCGAAGTTCCTGCCCAATGGGCGCTATCGCAGCCAATGGTACCTGATCGGCAACGCGCACGAGTCCTATTGCGCCATCGGCATCCACGGCCAGTGGATCTATATCGATCCAAAGGCCGAAATGGTGATCGTGAAGCTCTCGTCACAGGCCCTGCCGGTCGAGGACCAGACCGACCGGCTGCTGCTGAGCGGCTTTGCCGCCATCGGCCAGGCACTCTCGCCGTAGTGTCGGCGCTCGCGAGAGTGAGTCAATGCAAGCGGGTTTGTCCTGGCATTCCGCTTGCTTGCCCTCCGGAGGCGGGTCGCATGCAGGCAAAAAATGCCCGCAGGCCCCATGGCGGTTTGAAGGGAGAGTGGCATGAGCATCGCGGGGATTGGCAGCGCAATGGGCGGCACGGCACAGCAGAAGGAAGGCGTCGGCAAGATCCCGTCTCCGGAGGAGACGTTTCTTGCCTACATGAAGAAGACGCCGGCCGAGCGCTGGGTCGAGAGCTGGCTGGCGGCCCGGGGGCTGACCAAGGAAGAGTTCGAGGCCCTTCCGCCCAAGGAACACGAAGCCCTGGCCAAGGAAATGGCCGAGGACCTCAAGGAGGCGATGCAGCAGAAGCGGGTCTGACGCCTCAGCGGCTCCTGGCAGATTTCACCGCGTCGCCGATTGCGATCGGCAGAATCGTCGCGATCTCCGCAAGCTCGTCTTCGGTGGCGTTGTAGGGCGGCGACACGATGAGCGTGTCGCCCGTCACCCCGTCGACATTTCCGGCGCAGGGATAGACGATCAGTCCCCGCTCGAAGGCATTGGCGCCGATCCGGGCGTGAAGCTGCAGGCCCGCCGCGAAGGGAGCCTTGGTCTCCGGGTTTTGGACCAGCTCGATCCCGATGAAATAGCCCCGGCCGCGCACGTCGCCGACCTCTGAGATGTGGGCCAGCGCCGCGCGCAATTCCTGCTGGAAGGTTGCGCCGCGCGTTCGCACCCGCTCGATGAGCTTGTCCCGTTCGATCAGCCTTTGCACGGCAACGCCCGCGGCGCAGGCCGCGGTGTGGCCGGTGAAGGTGTGCCCGGTCTGCGCGCCGCCATGCGCCGCCTCGAGCGCGTCGCTGATGCGCTTGCTGTACAAGGCCGCGCCCAGGGGAACGTATCCGGCGGCGAGGCCCTTGGCGACGGACATGATGTCGGGCCGGAGACCGTCATGCTCCAGCGCACGCCAGGTCCCGACACGGCCGGACCCGCACATGACCTCGTCCGCAATGACCAGGACGTCATGCTTTCGACAGACGCGCCCTATCGCCTCGGCATAGCCGGGCGGGGCCGGAACGACGCCGCCCGCGGCGCCGACGACCGGCTCGAAGATGAAGGCCGCCACGTTTTCCGCGCCGACGCGCAGGATCTCCTGCTCCAGTTCCCGGGCGAGGTGTTCTGCCAGCCCATCCGACGGCACACCCTCCGGCCTCCGATATTCATTCGCCGCCGACACGAACGACACGTCCAGCAGGCTGCCCTCGAAGGACGCGCGTCGCGACTTGAAATCGGACACTGACAGGGCGCCCAGTGTATTGCCGTGCCAGGATCGCCGGCGCGAGACGAAACGGCGCTTCGTCGGCCGGCCCGCCGCCGTCCAGTATTGCAGGGCGATTTTCAGGCAGGATTCCACCGCCTCGGAGCCGCTGGAAACGAAGATCACTTTCTCGAAGCAGCCCTGCGTCCGCCGCAAGACGATTTCCTGGAGCTCGTCGGATGCGTCGCTGGTGAAGGTGTATCTGTAGGCATGCGCGATCCGGTCGACCTGCGCCTTGATCGCCGCGTTCACCTCTTCGTTCGCATGTCCGATCGCATAAACCGCCGGGCCGCCCGACCCGTCCAGATAGCGTTTGCCATGCACGTCGTACACATAGCTCCCGCGTCCGTAGGCGATCTTCGGAAGACGCTCAACGCCGAAGCTGCTGGGCGAGGGCCGGGCATTCGAACGATCGGACATATCTGGCCTGTTGAAAATTGCCGCGCACCTTGCGCACCGGGCGGTTCTAGCAGATACTGAACACTCGTTCAATACTGTGAATTTCCGATCACCGCAAGGTTCGTGGTTCATGGCGCGCCAACGCAAGTTCGAAAGAAAGCTGCCGGACGACCGGCGCAAGATCCTGATCGCCGCGACGCTGAAGTGCCTGTCGGACGAAGGTCAGGAGGGCATGTCGGTGCGCAAGATCAGCGAGGCGGCCGGCATATCGGTCGGGCTGATTAATCATCACTATGCGAGCAAGGAGGATCTGGTCGCCCAGGCATATGAGACCTTGTCGATCTCGCTGCTCGATGCGGCGAAGGATGCCGTCGAGCGCGCCGACGGGCACGCACGCACGCAATTGTCGGCGATGATCCGGTCCATGTTCTCCGAACCGATGCTGGACCCCGGAATGCTGCGGTGCTGGCTGGTATTCTGGGGAATGATCGAGAAAGGCAGCGCGCTCAAGGATGTCCATGACAGGACTTACGGCGAGTATCGCAAGTATGTCGAAGGACTGCTCGGGCGCCTGGCGGCGGACCACGGCATGCCGCTCCTGGACATCCGCCTCGCCGCGATCGGATTGTTGGCGCTGGTCGACGGCCTTTGGATCGAGTGGTGCCTGAACCAGAAGACCTTCGCCACCGAAGAGGCCGTCCGGTTGTGCGAGGCGTGGATCGACGCCCTGATCCTCAGGGCTGCGCCAAATCGATAGACGCCGAATCGAGCCGGCGCCCGACATGCCACGGCGGCGCACGACGCATCAAATTTCTGTTGAACGATCGTTGAATTTATTTTGACTCGACCGGACGGCCCCACTGGGCCGCCGGCACGTAAGAGAGCGCACTGGAATAGAAGGTCGCCCGGCCGCCTTGTTGCGGACATCAAGGGTGGCTCGATGCCAGCGTGACGCGGCTGGACCGCGTGCGCCAATCGGCGCCGTCGCCGATCATGCCGATCACGCGCTGACGATCGCTCACCACGTGCCGTGCCGCATGCGACCCGACGATGAGAGATGGAATGACTTGGCGCGCCTTTGAAACGAACACGGATCAGATTCCGGCCGCGCAATTCCCTACAGGTCGTGTGGTGACAACCGAAGCGTTGGACCATTTTGCAAATTGGTCCCAATGCCGATGGACGACGCGAGCAAATTGACAACTTCTCACAAAACTTAACTGGCCGCCTTTCAAGAGCTCTTGTAACGCTTTTGACGGTCGCTCAATCTGTCGCCGGGCGTGGCCGTGCTGGGAGGCTGTCATGCGTATCTCTGTCAATGGATCGGTACAGGAAGTCGATGTCGATGCCGACACGCCCTTGCTCTGGGTGCTCCGTGATGTATTGGGACTGACGGGAACCAAGTTCGGCTGCGGCGCAGCTCTGTGCGGCGCCTGCACTGTTCTGGTCGATGGTGTCGCCAAGCGCTCCTGCGTCACGCTCGTCGGCGATGTCGTGGAGCACGACGTCACCACCATCGAGCAACTGGCGGAGAGCAGGACCGGACGCGCCCTGCAGAAGGCCTGGCTCGAGGTCGACGTGGTCCAGTGCGGCTACTGCCAATCCGGCCAGCTTATGCAGGCGACCGCCCTGCTCCAAGCGAACGCGGAGCCGGATGATCTGGCCATCGATTCCGCGATGGCGGGCAATATCTGTCGCTGCGGCACCTACGGACGCATCCGCACCGCCATCAAGCAGGCGGCAGCGGACCTGAAGGAGCTCTGACCATGGGCACCGAATTTGCGACCTCACGCCGTTCGGCCCTGGCGCTCGGCGCCGGTGCGCTCATCATCGGCTTCACCAGCGGCGGAAAGCTGGTTCTCGCGGCATCGCCCTCCGACAATGCCCTTCAGACCGGGACCTTTGTCCGTATCGAGCGCAGCGGACGGGTCACCGTCGTGGTTCCCTATGCCGAGATGGGCCAGGGCGCGCTGACGGCGATCGCCATGCTGGTGGCCGAGGAGCTGGAAGTCGACCCGGCGACCATTCGCACCGAGATGGCGCCCGGCGACGACAAGCTCTATGGGCACCCCATCCTCGGCGAGCAGCTCACCGGCGGATCGCTCAGCATCCGCGGTGCCTGGAAGCAGATGCGCCAGGCGGGTGCCGCGGCGCGCATCGTCCTCATCGCTGCCGCGGCAAAAGCCTGGTCCGTCGATCCGGCGAGGTGCCGCGCCGAAGCAGGCCGCGTCATCTATAGACCGAACGGCAAAAGCATTGCGTACGGCGAGCTGGTGGAAAGCGCCCGCGAGATCGCGGTACCGCAGGACCCGCCGTTGAAGGAAGGCAAGCTGCGGGTGGTCGGGCAGCCCTTGCACCGCTTCGACGCCGCGGAGAAGGTCAACGGGTCGGCCATCTACGGCATCGATGTCCGCATGCCGGGCCTGCGCTTTGCCGCCCTGATGCTGAGCCCGGTCATCGACGGCAAGCTGGTCGATGTCGACCCGGCGCCCGCCCTGGCGGTTCGCGGTGTCAGCCAGGTCGTGAAACACCCGCGTGCCCTGGCGGTGGTGGCGACCAATACCGGCGCCGCCCGCAAGGGCCTGGCCGCCTTGTCGCCGCAGTGGGAGAACGCCACGCAGGCAACGCTCAGCACCGCCGATCTCGTCGCCGATCTGGATGGCGGCATGAAGGAGGTTGGCCTGCTCGCCACCTCCAGCGGCGATGCCGCGGCGGCGATGTCCAAGGCGGCGAAGGTTCACGAATTCGCGTTCCGCATGCCGATGCTGGCGCATGCGGCCATGGAACCGCTGACTTGCACCGTCCATTGCCGGCCGGATGCCTGCGAGATCTGGGTCGGCAGCCAGGGGCCCGGGCGCGCGCGCCGGCAGGTCGCCGCCGCCCTCGGCCTCTCCGAAGACGCGGTCACCGTGCACAACCACCATATCGGCGGCGGCTTTGGACGCCGCCTGCAATCCGAATGGATCGTGTTGGCGGCCGAAGTCGCGCGCCAGATCGAAGGCCCGGTCCAGATATCGTGGGGCCGCGAGCAGGACTTCCGGCACGACGCCTTCCGCTACCACAATCACAGCGCGGTGCGGGTCGGCGTCGACGGAGCCGGCATGCCGGTCAGTTTCGAGCACCGCGTCGTCGGCCCCTCCATCATGTCCTGGTTCTTGCCCTTGTTCGTGAAGGACGGCGTCGACCTCGACATCGTCGGCTACGCCCACGGCTCCTACGAATGGCCGAACCATCGCGTCGAGTTCACGCGCCGCGAGCCGCCCGAGGGCCTGCTGGTCGGCAACTGGCGCGGCGTCGGCGAGACCCGCAACTGCTTCGTCCTCGAAACCGTGCTCGATGAGCTCGCCTCTGCCGCCGGTCAGGATCCGGTGCAGTATCGGCGTGCGCTGCTGAAGCCGGGCTCGCGCATGCTGAACGTGCTCGACCGCGTGGCCGAAGCCTCGGGATGGGGCTCTTCCCTGCCCGCCGGTTCCGGCCGTGGCGTGTCGATCCTGGAGGGATTCGGCAGCTTCATCGGCGTGGTGGCGGAGGTCGAGCTGCCGGCCGCCGACCGGCTGCGCCTGAAGCGCCTCACCTCCGTGGTCGATTGCGGTGTCGCGGTCAATCCGAACATCATCCGCCAGCAGATCGAGGGCGGGCTGGTCTACGGCATCAGCGCCGCGCTCTACGGCAAGATCACCATCCGGGACGGCAAGATCGAACAGACCAATTTCCACGATCATCCGGTCCTGCGCATGAACGAGATGCCGGAGATCGAGGTGATCATTGTCGACAGCAAGGACGAACCGGGCGGCGTCGGCGAGCCGGGCACGGCCGTGCTCGCCTCGGCGATCACCAACGCCATCCGGGCCGCCGGCGGGCCGCGCCTCTATTCCCTGCCCATCGACCTGGCCGTGGAGGCGCGGTCATGAGCGGCGAACGCCCCCTGCGCAACCGCCCCTCGCTCAAACGCCTATCGCCCTGGGCGATTGCGGCCGTTCCCGCAATGCTGGTCGCCGCGCTCGGCGCCTGCATGACCACGGCTGATCATCCCGAAACCGCCAGCACGAAAAACACGTTGGCGTCGGTGGAGAGCTTCTCGAGCATCTCCGATCCGGCGCAGCGATCGGCGGCGCTGTTTGTCGAGGCCGCCAGGGTCCTGCAGCATCCCCGCTGCCTGAATTGCCATCCGGTCACGCGCAGCCCGACACAGGGCGACGATTTGCATCCGCACGTCCCGCCGATCTCGTCGGATGCCGACATCGCCGCCTCGGGCATGCCCTGTTCGACGTGCCATCAGACGCACAACTCGCCCACTTCCAGCGCCGGCATCCGCAGCATTCCCGGCGCGGAGCATTGGGGCCTGGCGCCGGCATCGATGGCTTGGCAGGGGCTGACCACGGCCGAGGTCTGCGAGCAGATCAAAGACCCGGCGAGAAACGGCAACCGCAGCCTGGAAAAGATCCGCGTCCATCTGGCCGAGGATCATCTGGTGGGCTGGGCATGGCACCCTGGCGAAGGTCGCGAGCCGGTACCCGGCACCCAGGAACAGTTCGGCGAACTGATCGCAGCCTGGGAGGAGACGGGCGCTCATTGCCCGCAATAGAACGGCGCAGGCCGATCAGGCGCCGGATGCTCCTGTCGGCTGCCGCGAATTCCGCCGGCGTCAGCTTGCAGTGATAGCGGTCATGCCTGCGATTATCATTCCGGCAAGCCCGCCTTCCGCAGGCCGTCCGAAAAGACAGCGAGATCCTGTGGCCGGCGGATCGGCAGCCAATCCGTGAGGTTGGAGATGCGGAGCGCCGGATCGAGTGCGCGCAGGTGGCGCATCGTGCGACGCGCCTCCTCGGCGCGTCCGGCAAGCGCATGGCTGGCCGCGCAGATGGCCGCCACCATCAGGAAGCTCGACAGTGCACGGAATGCCTTGCTGGCCCAGGACGAGGCCTCATCGAAACGGCCGGCGAAGAGACGCGCCACCGCCATGCCCGCCTGCATGCGGTACATTTCCGGATCCAGCGGGCTGAGACGCATCGCCTGGGCGAAATACTCGGCCGCGCCGTCCGCATCGCCGCGCCAGACCCGGACATAGCCGCCCAGAAACCAGGCCGCCGCCAGATTGGGATTGAGCATCTTCGCCCGATCGAGCAAGGCGAGCGCCGCTTCAAGGTCATCGGCGAGATGCGCGAGGGCATGGCCGGCGCGCGTAAGGGCGAGCGCATCGTCATGCCCCAGCTCGATCGCACGGCGCGCCAATCGCGTCCCTTCGGCAGACTCCCGCGCCCGGTCTTCGCTCCAACCATTGACCTTGCGCCAGACATAGCACCAGGCCGCCAAGGCGTGCGCCGGCGCATATTCCGTGTCGAGCTCGGCCGCCTTGGCGAGCAGGGCCAGCGCCCCGTCGGTGGCCTCCCGCGTCCCAAGATGCAGGTTCGCCATCGCGCGGAGATAATAATCGTAGGCGTCCAGGCTTTCGGCGGGCTTTTGCTTGGCGCGTTCGATTTCGGCGCGCTGCAATTGCGGTGCGATCGCGCCGACGACATTCGCGGTCATCTGGTCCTGCAAGGCAAAGATATCGTCGATCGTGCCCTCGAAGCGCTCCGACCACAGATTGGTGCCGGTGGTGGCGTCGACCAACTGGCCGGTGATCCGCACCCGGTTTGCCGCCTTGCGCAGGCTGCCTTCGAGAATGTAGCGCACGCCCAGTTCCCGGCCGATCTGCTTCACGTCGACCGCCCGGCCCTTGTAGGTGAAGCTCGAGTTCCGCGCGATCACGAACAGGGAACTCATGCGTGACATGGCGACGATGATGTCTTCCACTACGCCGTCGACGAAATAGTCCTGACTCGGATCGCCGCTGAGATTGAGGAATGGCAGGACGGCGATGGAAGGCCGATCCGGGAGGGCCAACGAGTATGCAATCGGCTTGTCAACGCCGGCCGGTTCCACTTTTTTTGCGGTATCCGATTCCAGCACGTCGCCGACGAACCGATAGCCTTTGCGCGCGACGGTGCGGATCAGGCGCTGCTCGTCGCCCGTGTCTCCAATCGCCTTGCGCACCGCATTGATGTGACTGGTCAGGGTGGATTCCGAGACGATCCGGCCGCCCCAGACCGCCTCGATCAGGTCGTCTTTGGTGACGACGCGCGTGCGATGTTGCAGCAGATACACCAGCAGGTCGAAGACCTTCGGTCCGACCGAGATCGGATTGGAGCCATGGATCAGTTCCCGTCGATCCCGATCGAGGACGTGATTCTCGAAGGCAAATGTCATGAGAACACTCCCCGGCTAGGACCTGCGTCGAGCTTGATCGTGGTCATGCGGACTACCGGCGGGACCGAGCCCATACGACGGGCCAAACGACGCATTCTGTAGTCCGGCCGCCCCTCCCGCCTAAACACACAATTTGCGAAGGGTAATCTTTGCCCTGATGGCCGCCCTCCGCGCTTGGCGAGCAATTGATAACACAGAGCGCGGTGCGCCTGGACAAAAAAGCAAGCGAAACCCAAGGGCAATTCAAGGCCATCGCAAGGACGTCGCCGCCTTCCTGCGTCACCCTCTCCTCCGACAACAAGGGCCTGGTTGGGCCGAACTTCCGAAGTCACTCGTTAGCTGGAGGAACTCACATGGAACTCGTCATCATCGGCGCCGGATTCGCCGGCATGTATGCCGCGCTCTCCGCCGCCCGTTTGCGCGATCTCAAGGGCGTGTCATCCGAGAAATTCACCATCAAGCTGGTCGCACCGGAGCCGACCTTGGTTGTTCGCCCCCGGCTCTATGAGCCGAAGCCCGAGACCCTGACGGCGCCGCTCCAGGATGTCCTCAAGGCCATCGATGTCGCCTATGTGCAAGGCCGCGCCGAGACGATCGATACCAAGGCAAAATGGGTCGAAATCGTCGGCAGCGAAGGCGAGAAAAGTACCCTTCCCTATGATCGCCTGGTGGTCGCCACTGGCAGCCGCCTGTTCCGCCCGAACATTCCCGGCCTTGCGGAGCACGGCTTCAGCGTCGATCAGCTCGACGACGCCATCGCCCTCGACAAGCACCTTCATGGGTTGGCCGATCGGCCGGCATCGCCCGCGCGCGACACGGTCGTCGTTGCGGGTGGCGGGTTCACCGGGATCGAGGCGGCAACCGAGATGCCGGCGCGGCTTCGCGCGATCCTCGGCCGGAATGCCAAGTCGCGGGTGATCATCGTCGATCGCAACAATGCGATCGCGCCCGATATGGGTGCCGGCCCGCGTCCAGTGATCGAGGACGCGCTGCGTAAGCTCGGCGTGGAAACCAGGCTCGGCGCCGGCGTTGCCTCGCTGGACAAATCGGGTGTGACGCTGACCAACGGCGAACGCATCGACTGCGCCACCGTCGTCTGGGCCGCCGGTATTCGCGCCGCGCCGCTGACGGCGCAAGTTCCCGGCGAGCGCGACAATTTCGGCCGGCTGGTCGTCGACCGCGACCTGCGTGTCACGGGCGTTCCCGGCGTCTTTGCCACCGGCGATGCCGCGAAGGCGGCGTGCGACGACGATGGCAACTTCGCGTTGATGTCGTGCCAGCATGCCACGCGCATGGGCGCCTTCGCCGGCCACAATGCCGCGGCCGAGCTGCTGGAAATGCCGACCAAGCCGTACCACCAGAAGGTCTATGTCACCTGTCTCGACCTGGGAGCGGCCGGCGCGCTCTTCACGCGCGGCTGGGAACGAAAGGTGGAGATGGTCGGCGACGTCGCGAAGAAGACCAAGCAGGAGATCAACACGGTGTGGATCTACCCGCCGCGGGCGGAACGCGCCGCCGCGCTGGCATCGGCAGATCCGGAGCGTGTCACGGACCTCTAGGCGCTTCGTGGGTCGCGGGCTGCGCCCTGCCGAAGCGCGCAGCCCCGCGCCCCGATCGAACCGGAACCGCCCCATCTTTGGACGGAAACCCAAGGCAATTTGGACGGCATGGCAAAGTCTTCCCGCCCGCAACCGATCATCCTCCTTCCATCAACCACTTCCGATGGAGAAACAGTCATGAAGATCGTCGTGATCGGCGGCACCGGTCTGATCGGCAGCAAGGTCGTGGCGAACCTGCGCCAGAAGGGCCATGAGGTCACCGCGGCGTCGCCCAGTACGGGCGTCAACACCCTCACCGGGGAAGGCCTCTCCGAAGCGCTTGCGGGCGCGCAAACCGTTATCGACGTCGGGAACTCCCCGGACTTCGCGGACGAAGCGGTCTTGACCTTCTTCAAGACGTCCGGCCGCAACCTGACCACCGCGGAACGAGCTGCGGGCGTGCGCCACCACATCGCCCTCTCGGTCGTCGGCTCCGACCGGTTGCCGGAAAGCGGCTACCTGCGCGCGAAGGTCGCCCAGGAAGAGCTGATCAAGGCGTCCGGAATCCCCTACACGATCATCCGCTCCACCCAGTTCTTCGAGTTCCTCGGCGGGATCGCCCAATCGGCAACGGACGGGCAGAATGTTCGCCTGTCGCCGGCCCTTCTGCAGCCGGTCGCGTCCGACGACGTCGCCGCTTTGGTGACCAAGGTGGCGACGATGAGTCCGGCGAACGGCATCATCGAACTGGCCGGCCCTGAGCGTATCGGTCTCGACGATCTCGTCCGTCGTTATCTGGCGGCGAAACGCGACACCCGCAAGGTGATCACCGACATCCCCGCCCTTTATTTCGGCACGGAGCTGAACGACCGGTCCCTCACGCCCGGCCACAATCCGCAGATCGGCTTGACGAACTTTCAGACCTGGCTCGACCGCGCGATGGCGCTGGGCTGAGCGTCGGCACCCACAACCTACTTCGACAAGGAGACTGCAAAATGCTTTCCCGATTTCTGACCGGCATTGCCTGGGCGATGATCGCCCTGAGCCCCGCGATGGCGCAGGACTCGACCAGGAAGGTCACCGTCGTTTTCGACCACGCGCTGCCGAATGTGCCCGGCAAGAGTATGAGAGGCGTGCTGGTCGAATATGGGCCGGGCGGCTCGTCACCGTCACACATCCACCCCAGCTCCGCTTTCATCTATGCGACGGTTTTGGAAGGCGCAATCCGCAGCCAGGTCAACGACGGGCCGATAACGGTGTATCGCGCCGGCGAAAACTGGTTCGAGCAACCGGGCGATCACCATCTCGTCAGCGCCAACGCGAGCGACACCGAGCCCGCCAAGCTGCTGGCCGTGTTCGTGGTCGACACCGACGCGACACAAATCGTCATCGACGACGCGCAATAGGACGACACGCCGTCATGGAAGGGTTGAAGGACAAGGTTGTCATCATCACGGGTGGGACCTCCGGCATCGGCCGCGCCGCCGCGCGCAGCTTCGCGGAACAGGGTGCCAAGGTTCTCATCACCGGGCGGCGCTCGGCGCCACTCAAGCGGGCGACCGGCGATCACCCCCATATCGCCGGTGTTACCGCGGACGTGTCGGTACCGGCCGACGCCGCCCGGACCATTACCGAGACGCTCAACACATGGGGTCGGATCGACATCCTGGTGAACAATGCCGGCGCGGGCGCCATCCTCTCGCTGGCGGATGCCAAGGCCGACAAGATCGCCAGCATCTTTGCCGTCAACGTTCTGGGGCCGAGCCTGCTTTCCGCGGCCGCCCTGCCGTATCTGGCGGCGTCCAGGGGCGCCATCGTCAATGTCTCGAGCACGTTCGGGCATAAGGCGGCGGCCGGACTCTCGCACTACGCCGCCAGCAAGGCGGCGCTCGATCACCTGACGCGCTGCTGGGCGCTGGAGCTGGCGCCGCAAGGCATCCGGGTGAATGCGGTTGCGGCGGGACCGACGGAGTCCGGCGCGCTGACCGGGATGATGGGCCTTTCCCCGGAGCAGGCCGAAGCCGTCAAGGAACGCGAACGCGAGCAGATCCCGCTGCAGCGCCGGGGCAAGCCCGAAGAGGTCGCACGATGGATCGTCGCGCTCGCCGATCCCGCGTCGGAATGGGTTACCGGGCAGGTGATCGCCGTCGATGGCGGGCTCGCACTGGCGTAATTCGGAAACCA
>DASZQC010000321.1:0-2102 GCA_035549815.1 Dongiaceae bacterium | reverse complement strand
TAGGTCAAGTATTCGTCCGCCAGATCGGGCTTGCCGACAGCTAGCAGAGTCTCTGCCGTCGCGATGACGCTTGGATGCGCCGCGAGCAGGCGTCGCTCGGTCGCTTCCCACACCGCCGTGACTTCCGGCAGAAACATCTCGCTGTGCTGCAGGATCAGATAGAGCAGGCGCTTGCCGATGGCGGCGGCGGAGCGGGTGGATTCGATCCCCTGCGGCACCACGGAGACAGTGCGGCGGTCCTTCTTCGATGCGTGGCGCAGATCGACAAAGCGCGCCGATTCGCCAGAGGTCAGGTATCGGTGCTGGCGATACTCTTCCGGCACGTCGCGCATCCGCATGAAGACGGGGGCGAAAGGCGCAGCGACGGCGCCGATCGGCGTGTGCCACAAATGCCGCGAATCAGAACGGGTATGCGGCAGCAGCGGCACGACCTGGCCATAGCCTGCCGTGTCGCCGGTCAGTTTCTCGGTGCGCACGGCCCAGAAGATGTCAGCGATGGAAATCTTCTCGGGCCGCTGCGCGCGGGCGCGCATCTCGTCCTCGATCCAGCGCGCGCCTTCCCATGGTCCCTTGCCGTCGCCATAGACCTTGTTGAAATCGAATGGCGTCCCAGCAGCCGGATCGTACCAGCCTTGCGCCATGGCGAAATCGACCAGGTTGTTCGAATAGAGGAAATCGGGATGGCGCGGCTGGTCGACGGGGATGTGGCCGATATAGCCGGGGCGCGAGGCGCGGATGCTGTTGGCGCCGAGCCGCTCCGCAGCCCACAGCTTCTGTCCGCCGGAGCATTGGATCACCACCCAGGCCTCGTCCGCGTCGGCGATCAGATGCGAGTTGCCGCCATAGTCGGAATAGCCGTGGCGCGCGATGAGATCGCCGATCAACTCGACGCCCTCGCGCGCCGTGCGTGCGCGCTCCAGCACGATCCGCGCGAGGTCGCTGTAATTGGGCCCGGCCTGGTCCTTTGGCGTCATCGCCACCAGTTCGGCGCGCGAGGTCGACCAGATGTCGCGCACCGCGACGCCGTGTTCGTTGAGGCCGCCATTGGTCAAGGGCGCCGGGACGCCCAGGTAGTAGCTGTAGCTGACGCGGATGTGCCGCGCCGTTTCCGGCACTTGCGGAATCTCCGACAGCAGGCCCGGCAGGTCGGCGGCCGGCGTCACGCCGACGGTGATGGTCGCGCCCGGCGCATGCTGCCGGCGCGGCACGATCTCCAGCCAATGGCTGGACGGCTCGTCGCCATAACCGGCGAGATAGGCAAGGCCGTCGCCGGTGTGATTGCGGCCGATATAGAGACCATAGCTCATCGCGCGCCACCGCCGTCCACCACGATGGTCTGGCCGGTGATGTAGCCGGCGCCGGCGAGGAGGTAGAAGATCACCTCGGCGTAATCCTCCGGCTTGCCGGCGCGCTTCAGCGGCAGCTTGGCGATCGTCTCAGCCAAGCCGTCGGCGTCGAATTTGCAGTCCCAATTGGAGCCGTCGACGATATTGGGCGCGATGGCGTTCACGCGAACCTCGGGGCCGAGGGCGTAGGACCATTCGGTGGTGAGGAGGATCAGCGCCGCTTTGGTTGCCGCATAGACAGAGGAAGAGCCGCCATAGCCCAAGCCGGCCGTGGAGCAGACATTCACCACCGCGCCGCGCGTCTTCTTGAGATGCGGCGCCGCCGCCTTCAGGCAGCGATAGGGCCCGATCTGGTTGATGCCGACCAGCTTGTTCCAGAAAGCTTCATCCTGGCGCTCGAAATCGTCGACCGGGATCGGCTTGCTGGTGCCGGGCGTGCCGGCATTGTTGACCAGATAGTCCAGCCGCCCGAAATGTGCGGCGGCGGCGTCGATCATCTGTGCGACATCGCCGGGCTTCGAAACATCGCCGGTGAACGGCGCCACATCATGGCCGGCGGCGCGCAGGCGCGCCACTTCCGCGTCGAGGCGCGGATTGCCAGCCAGGTCGTTGATCGCCACCTTCGCGCCGTTAGCGGCGAGGCGCTCGACGGTGGCGAGGCCGATGCCCGAGGCGCCGCCGGTGACGACGGCGACCTTGCCGGAGAGATCCGCTTTGATCATGTGCTTCCCCTTGTTTGCGGGCAGAGCATAGGGG
>DASZQC010000320.1:0-2463 GCA_035549815.1 Dongiaceae bacterium | reverse complement strand
GTCATCCGGCAGCCGCCTTGGCCCGATCCGCAATGGTCTTTAGGGCCGCTGCGTCAAGAAACCCGCCGAAGCCAACGGCAATGCGGTTCCATCCGTTGATGACGTTGATGAGTAAAGTGAGTTTAACTTGTTCCTCCTCGGTGAAGTGGACCTTCAAGGCTTCATAGGCGCTTTCATGCGTATGGCCCTCGGAGAGCCGCGTCAGCGCCTCGGTCCAGCCAAGGGCGGCGCGTTCGCGATCCGTATAACAAGGAGCCTCCGGCCAGGCGGAAAGCAGGTAGAGGCGCTGTTCGGTCTCTCCGCGCTCCCGCGCCGCAATGGAATGCATATTGATGCAGTTGGCGCAGCCGTTGATCTGGGACGCGCGGATCTTCACAAGCTCGGTGAGCGTTGGTTCCAGGCTCGAACCGACGGCGACGGAAGTGCCGAACCACTTCTTCATCAGTTCCGGAGCCGCGGCTAAGGGATCTAGTTTTGCAGTCATGATTTGGATACCTCCTATTGGTTCCAATAGGATGACGAGCCGCCACCTTCCAGTGTGACATCGGCCGGCTTTGGGTTGGATGCTTCCGTCGCGCGGCGCATCATTTCGGCCTCGCAAGGATCGACAGCGAGAACGAACAGGCCGGCGTGGCGATTACCGTCCACGGCTCGGTTGACTGCGAGAGATGTTGCGAAACGAACTGTACATCGGGCAGGGCGGCGTTAGCCAGCGCCGGGCAGGGAACCTATTGTCTCTGGAGTGAGCTTTTACCTATGTGTCCGGGCTGGACAGAGGTCGACGACGGCATCTGGCTCGTCAGCGTCATGGATTACGATCTCGGCTATATCGATCTGGAGGAAAAAACCCTGCAGCCCCTCAACAACCCTTTTGGGCCAAAAGTGTTACCTATGTCTCCGGGCCGGACACGCTTGGGCTCTTGATCAAAAACGGGGGCAGACCCTCGATCCCAAGATGGTAAAACATTCTTGGGAGAATACGTTTTGACCGACTCAGAGATCGTTTTAGGCCTACCCCAATACGAGGTTAGCAACATCCAACGAAGCGGCGGCACGATTACGATATCGGCCCGGTATACGGGGCCGATATCGTGTCCCAACTGCGGTGGTTCACGGCTGCGCAACAAAGGCTGGTGCCGGAGAAGAGTCCGCCACGACGACTGGGGGTTCCGGCGGGGCGTCCTGGAGCTGGCGGTGCGCAAGAGCCGCTGTCTGGATTGCGGGCGCTCGTTTCGCCAGCGGTTGCCGGGAGTGCAGCCCTGCCAGAGAGCCAGTGAGAGCTTTCAGGAGATGGTCTATCAGCAGCACCTGGATGGCATCAACCGCAGCTGCCTCGGCAGGAGAAAGGGTATCGGAGCCGCCACCGTGCAGCGCTACTTCCTGCGCCATCTGCAACGTCGCGCCCGCCAGGATCATGCGCCGGTGTGCCCGAAGGTGCTGGGAATCGACGAGCACTTCTTCACGCGCAAGAAGGGCTACGCCACGACCTTCTGCGATCTGAAGAACCATCGCATCTATGACGTCACGCTCGGCCGGTCGGAAGCCGCCTTGGAGTCGTATTTTCTTTCCTTAAAAGGCAAAGAGCAGGTGCGCGTGGTTTGCATGGATTTGGCGGTGGTCTACCGGTCCATCGTCCGCAAACACTTCCCCAAGGCGGTGATTGTGGCCGATCGTTTCCACGTCATCCGACTCATCAACCACCACTTTCTGGCCTGCTGGCGCGAGATCGATCCGGTTGGGTCCAAGCACCGCGGGCTGATGTCGCTGATGCGCCGCCATCGCCATAACCTCAAGCCCGAACAAAAACTCCGTCTCCTGGCCTATCTGGCCCAACGGCCGGCGCTGAACGTCATTTACCGCTTCAAACAGCGGCTCTGCTACCTGCTGCTGAAGAAGCATAAAACCCGCCGCCAATGCCAGAAACTGGCGCCGCGCTTTCTGCGGGCCGTGATCGAGTGGCGCCAGGCCGGACTGGCGCAACTGGTCGCCCTCGGCGACACCCTCCATTCCTGGTCCGAGGAGATCGCCCGCATGTGGCGCTTCACTCGTTCCAACGGCATCACCGAAGGCTTCCACAACAAGATGGAGACAATCACCAGGCAGGCGTACGGCTTCCGAAATTTCGAAAACTACCGTCAACGAGTGCAGGTGCTCTGTGCTTAAACTATGTGGTTGGGATCGGGTTGCCCCCGTTTTTGGCGTAGAGCCCGCCGATCGCAGGCGCAAAACCCGGATCGGTGTATCGTTGTGAGAACTCGAGGGATAAATGGTCGGGGCGAGAGGATTCGAACCTCCGGCCTCCTGGTCCCGAACCAGGCGCTCTAGCCAGGCTGAGCCACGCCCCGATGCGTGAGGAAACTACCCCAACAGTGTAGCACGCCCGCCTAGAATCTCTTCAGCTCTTGGGCGAGTCCGGTCAGCCCTTTCCGGCGGTAGATCTGCACCAGACGCTGCTCCTCGGGA
>DASZQC010000319.1:0-4225 GCA_035549815.1 Dongiaceae bacterium | reverse complement strand
GCGGTCGGCGGCAAGCCGCTCGACCCGCAGGCAATCTACAAGGTCGCCACCAACGACTTCATGCTGCGCGGCGGCGACGGCTATACCGCCTTCGCCGAGGGCGAGGTGCTGCTGAACGAGCTCGAGGGCAAATTGCTGGCCGACGATGTCATGCGCTTCATCGGCAAGGCCGGTACCATCGCCCCCAAGGTCGAAGGCCGCGTGGCGATCGTGCAGTGAGGGAACTCAAAAATACCCGTCATTGCCGGGCTTGGCCCGGCAATCCAAGTCCGGCGCCGGTCGCGCGAAACAAACTTGGATCACCGGGTCGCGCCGCTTCGCGGCGGCCCGGTGATGACGGTAGGGAATAGAATCGAAAGACACATCATGTCCAACAACACCGGCGCGGCCGGAACATCCCGACCGGCCGTGATCGCCGGCGCGCAAGCGGACCTGGCGGCCCGGCGCAACACCTATATCGGCATGGCGCTGGTCATCACCTCCGCCATCGCCTGGAGCACGTCGGGCTTCTTCGCCCGCACGGTGCCGATCGACATCTGGGTGGTCGTGTTCTGGCGCGGCCTGTTCGGCGGCGCGTCCATCGTCATCCTCGCGATGATCGAGCGCGGCAGCTTCAAGTTCGACCTGCTGCGCGCCTTCAGCCCCGCCGGCATCGCCCTCATGTTCATCTCGGCGACCGGCAAGCTGGCCTTCATCTATGCGCTGCAGCACACCACCGTCGCCAATGTCACCGTGCTCTATGCCACCCTCCCTTTCATCACGGCGTTGCTGGCCTGGCTGTGGTTCCGAGAACGCGCCAGCAAGCGCACCCTGATCGCCTCGTCGGTCGCCGGAATCGGGGTGACGGTGACCGTGATCGGCTCGGCCGGGCTCGGCGGCGGCCATATCCTGGGCGACATGGCGGCCATCTACATGACCTGCACCATGGCGATGATGACGGTGATCATGCGCCGGCATCGCGAAGTGCCGATGCTGGAATCCGCCGCCATGTCGGGCTTCGTCGCGGCCGCCATCGCCTTCTTCTTCTGCGATCCCAGTGTGGCGACCTGGGCGCAGGTCGGCTGGCTGGCCCTGTTCGGCATCATCACCCAGGGCGGCGGCCTTGGCATCTACACCATGGGCGCGCGCCGCCTGCCCTCCGCCCAGGCTGCCTTGCTCAGCGCCAGCGAGGTGCCGTTGTCGCCGCTGTGGGTGTGGATCTTCTTCGCCGAGGTGCCGGCGCTCGCCACCTTCATCGGCGGCGGCCTCGTGCTGGGCGCCATCCTGTGGAACATCGGCGCGGAATTGCGCAAGGCCAAGGCCGCGTGAACCTTCCATGAGCGGGATCGATCGCGCCGGGGTCGCCATGACCTTCTGGTCCGCCGTGGTGTGGAGCACCGGCGGCTTTTTCGTGCGCCTGATCCCGGTCGATCTCTGGACCATGCTCGGCTGGCGCAGTCTGTTCGGACTGCTTTCCATCCTGGCCTTTGCCATCTGGCAAAAGGGCCCGCGCAACCTGGCGTTCGCCAAGCTGCTCAACTGGCCGGGACTTATGGTCGTCCTGTGCTCCGGCGTGGGCATGATCTGCTTCGTCGCCTCGACCAAGCTGACCAGCGTCGCCAATGTCGCCGTGCTCTATGCGACGCTGCCCTTCATGACCGCCGGTCTGGCGTGGCTCTGGCTGCGCGAACGCCCGTCATTGCGCACCACGGTCGCCAGCACCGCGGCCCTGGCCGGCGTCGCCATCATGGCCTGGGGCTCGATCCATGGCGGCCATCTGGTGGGCGACGGCATCGCCATCGCTATGACGGTGCTGACGGCGGGCCTCGCCGTCACCGTGCGCCGGCATCGCGATACGCCGATCCTGGAGGCGGTCATCGTCGGCTGCGCGCTCGCCATGGTGTCGGGGTTCATGCTGGGTGACCCCGGATCCGCCACCCCGGTCGACCTCGCCTGGCTGGCTTTGTTCGGCGCGCTGACCATGGGCTTCGGCATGGCCATGTTCACAGTCGGCGCGCGGCGCATTCCCTCGGCCCAGGCCGCCCTGCTGGGCGCGCTGGAAACGCCGCTGGCGCCGCTCTGGGTGTGGATAGCCTTCAATGAGGTGCCGAGCCTCGCAACCTTCGGCGGCGGCGGACTGATCCTGGCCGCCCTCATCTGGCATTTCGCGAACGAGTTAGGCGCCTAAGGCGCCGAATACAGTTCGGCGGCCGCCTGACCGGTCACGGTCGGGACGGCCGCCGGGATGGTTCGACGCGCTGGCTTCAGGTCGTCGGCGTTCCGCTGGGCGCGCTGAAGGACGGAGCGGGTTCGCTGGGTGCTGGTGCCGCGACCGGCGCCGCCACGGGCGGGACCGGGCTCGGAACCGGCGCGGGCGCCGGCCGCGGGCTTGGGGCCTTCGCGACTGGCGTGGCCGCCTTGCGCGGCTTCGCCTTGGGCTTCGCCTTCGCAACCTTGCGGCCGGCGCTCTTCGCGGATGTCTTTTTCTTGGCGGCCTTGCGCTTTGGCGCGGCCTTGCGCCGGGCGGTCTTCCTCGCGGCGCTGCGGCGCGTCACTTTCTTCTTCGCGGCCTTTTTCTTGGCCCCCTTCTTGGCGGCCTTTTTCTTCCCCGACTTCTTACGCACAGCCATGACCTTGATCTCCCCGTTTGGAAAGGTTGGATGCTGTGGCCGCTCGCGACGTAGCAAGGGTCGGCAGGCGACCGTTCTTCACACGCCACTTAAGTCAGCTTGCGCTGTACGGACTGTTGTACGGCTTCGGCTCGATTCAAGCAATCGCTGTTGCGCCGTCCGGTCGGGACGGAGCGGTCTTACAACGCCGAGCGCATGTCCGCGACCGACCAGCCGCCATCGACCATGATGTTGGCGCCGGTGATCAGCGAAGCAGCCGGCGAGGCGAGGAACACCACCACGCCCGCCACGTCCTTGGGGTCGCCGATTCGCCCGATCGGGATGTTCGCCAGCGTCCGCCGCTTGAAGTCGGGGTCGGACAAGGCCGGCGCGGTGCCATCTGTCTTGATGAAGGTCGGGGCAACAGAGTTGACGTTGATGTTGTGCGGCGCCCATTCGGAGGCGAGGCAGCGGGTCAGGTGGTTGATCGCCGCCTTGGTCATGCAATAGATCGCTTCGCCATGCAGGACGACGCTGCCGGCCTGCGAGCTCATGTTGATAATGCGGCCCTTTTTCCGCGCGATCATGGCGCGGCCGACCGCCTGGGTCATGAAGAAGGTGCCTTTCAGGTTGGCGCCGACGGTGAAGTCGAAATCCTCCTCCGTCACCTTCTCCGCCGGGTTTTCCGGGCCGACTCCGACATTGTTGACCAGCACGTCGATGCGGCCGAACTGGTCCAGCGCGCGGTTCACCCCGTCCTTCATCTGGTCGATCTTCAGGACGTCGAGCTGCAGCGGCAGCACCTTGCGCCCCATGCGCTCGATCTCGGCGGTCAGGCCGCCATCCTTCGCCTTGTCGCGCAGGCCCAGCACCAGGTCGGCGCCCGCCGCCGCGCAGGCCAGCGCGCTGGCCCGGCCGAGGCCGCGCGCCGGGCCGGTCACCAGGACGACCTGGCCGGACAGGTCGAAATTCGGCTTGTACTCGCTGGTCATGCGCTCCTCCCCTGCTCGTCGCCCTGCCGTGTCGGGATCCACCATTCTTCGCCCCGCGGCGTCGTCACATATTCCGGCCAGCGGAAATCGAGCGGCACGCGGAAATCCTTGGGCAGTAGCGGCCCGATCCACTTGTCGCCGCCGATGCCGCCGCCGGTGCGCTCCCGCCATTCCTCCTTGGCCCGCGCCAGCAAGTCCGGCTTGGCGATCAGGTCCAGGATGGTGGCGGCGATGGTCTTGGTCGCCGTGCGGATCATCGGGTCGATGCAGGGACGCAATCCGCCCAGCGCGTTCATCGCCCAGGCCGGATAGGCGCGTCCGGCGCTCTTCAGCATCGGCCGCGCGATATAGAAGCGCACCGTCGGGCAGTACCAGCAATATTCGGTGTAATCGTCGGAGGTCGAATTGAGCTGAGCCGGCGGCAGGTCATGCCGCAGTTCCAGCTCCATCTCGCCCGGCGCGATGGTCCGTTCGCAGGCTTCCAGGTAAGGGCGGTCCATCGGCGTCATGCCCAGCTCGCGTTGGATTTCCTGCGCCAGGCGGATCGCCTCGTCGCCCCATTGCGGCGCACCGGCGGCGACGATGTTCCTGTAGGTCGCCTCCGCCATCGCGTGATTGGGCAGGCCGGGGCGCGACTTGGTCACC
>DASZQC010000318.1:0-9769 GCA_035549815.1 Dongiaceae bacterium | reverse complement strand
GACAGGGAGACGAGGGATGATTTTCAAAAAGTTGTACGGCGCGGCCGGGACCGCGCTCGCGCTGATCCTGTGGACCGGCGCAGCCAATGCCGCCGACGAATTGAACGCGCTGGTCTGGTGCGACCACTCCGATCCGAACCTTCTGCAGCCGTTCGAGGAAGCGAACGGCGTGAAGGTGAACGTGAAGGAGTTCGAGGGCACCGGCGCCGGCCTCGCCATCGTCGAGCAATCGCAACCCGGCGACTGGGACGTGATGGTGATCGATTCCATCGACGTGCGCCGCGGCGTCGAGCGCGGGCTCTTTGCCGAACTGCCGGAGGATAAGCTGCCCTTCGCCGACCTCTTTCCCGAGGTCCGCATGGACGACATGACCAAGATCGACGGCAAGCGCTACGGCATCACCGAGAAGTTCGGGTACAACACGATCGGCTTCAACAAAGCCAAGGTCGATGGCGCGGACATGCAGTCGCTCGCGGTGCTGACGAACGAGAAGTACAAGGGCCGCGTGGCGATCTACGACTACTACCTCCCCGTGATCGGACTGGCCGCCATGTCGCTGGGCAAGAAGACGTCGGAAATCACCGAGGCCGATCTGCCGGCGATCAAGGACGTGCTGCTGAAGATGAAGGCCAACGCCAAGGCGGTCACCGATGTGGTCTCCAGCCAGACCGCGCTGGCGACCGGCGAGGCCGACGTGCTGGTCGGCGGCGGCGAGTGGGTCAGCGCCGTCATCGCCAAGGAAAACCCGGACCTCGACTTCTCGGTCCCGGCGGAGGGTGCCGTGCTGTGGTCGCAGTCGCTGGCCATGTTCAAGGATTCCAAGAACCCGGATCTGGCGCTGAAATTCATCCAGTACGTCCTGAGCCCGGAAGGCCAGGCGCGGCTCGCCACCTCGGCCTGCTATTGGGGCATGCCCGCCAACGCCAAGGCGGCGCTGAATGACGAACAGAAGAGCATCCTGCGCTTTGCCGAGCAGCCGGACTTCCTGAAGCGGGCGCAGCCTTATCCGGCGCCGAGCGAGGATCTGGACAAGAAGATGCAGGACGTCTGGACGGAGATGCTGCAGGCGCAATGAGTCCCAGGTGATCACTGGGCGGCAACCGATCGCGGCTTGGGCCAGCGTCTCACCTGCTTTGCTGTGGACGCTGGCCTTTTTTGCCGTGCCCTTCCTCGCCATGGCGGTGGCGAGCCTGTTTCCTGAGGGCGCCGAGGGCTTCAGCCTCGCCAATTACATGCAGTTCTTCGCCAACCCCAGCTATTGGCGCTCGCTGACCAATTCGCTGGAAGTGACGCTGGTCGTCACCGCGATCTCCGTCCTGCTCGCCTATCCCTTCGCCTGGATCCTGGCCTTCCTGGTGCCGGAACGCTGGCAGCGCCTGGCGCTGATGCTCGCGGTGCTGCCCTTCTGGACCTCTTATGTGGTGCGCTCCTATTCCTGGCTGCTGGTGCTGGCGGAAAAGGGCATCATCAACGACACGCTGCAGGGCATCGGCCTTCTGAGCGAGCCGATCCAGATCGCCAACACCCGCGCGGCGACGGTGATCGGCTTTGTGCATTTCTTCGTCATGCTGTTGACGCTGACCATCTTCGCCAACCTGAAGCAACTCTCGCCGAACTATCGGAAGGCGGCGGCCGACCTCGGCGCCGGGCCGGTCCGCGCCTTCCTCCATGTGATCCTGCCGCTGACCCTGCCCGGCATCATGGTGGGCGCCTTCCTCACCTTCGTGCTGGCGATCGGCGACTACATCACGCCGCAGATCCTGGGCGGCAACAATGAGCTGCTGATGCCGCAGCTCATCATGATGCAGATCGGCCGGCGCGGCGACTTCGCCAGCGCCTCGGCGCTTTCCATCATCCTGATGCTGGTGGTGACCGTCGCCTATCTGGTCTGCGCCCGCTGGCTGAAGATCGAGCGGGCCTGATGATTCGCGCCCTTTCCACACTCTATGCGCTCGCCATCTACGGCTTCATCTTCCTGCCGGTGGCCGTGCTGGTGCTGTTCTCGTTCCAGGGCACGTTGTTTCCGATCCCGCCCTTCAACGGTCCGTCTTTGCGCTGGTACGAGGCGGTGCTGCGCGATGCGCGGCTGACCGACGGGCTCATCAATTCCATCTTCGTCGCGGTGCTGACCTCGGCGCTGGCGACCTTGTTGGGCTTCCTGTCCGCCTGGGGCTTCGCGCGGTTCCATTTGCCCGCTTCGGCATTGCTGCGCGGCTTCATTACTTTGCCGCTCACGGTCAGCTACCTCATCATCGGCACGGGGCTGCTGATCTTCTTCAACTGGATCGGCATGCCGAAATCCCTGATCGCCGCCGGCATCGGCCATGTGGTGATCAATCTGCCGCTCTGCTTCGCCATCATCTACAGCCAGATGGGCGAGCATCAGGCCAATATCGAGCGCGCCGCCCGCGACCTCGGCGCCAAGGAGTGGCAAGTACTGACCCTCGTCACCGCGCCGATGCTGTGGCCGGCCTTGTTCGCCAGCTTCTTCCTGTCCATGACCTTTTCCTGGGACGAGTTCGTGATCGCCTTCCTGCTGACCCGCTTCGACACCACCCTGCCCGTGGAAATCTGGAACCTGCTGCGCGCCGGCCTGAACCCCAAGACCAACGCAGTCGGCTCGCTGGTGTTCGGCGTCTCCATCGTGATGGCCGTCATTTTCGAGCTCGTTGCCTTCCGGAAGCGTCCGCAATGACCGCCCTCGTCGCGATCGAAAAAGTCACCCAGATGTTCGGCCAGGCGTGCGCGCTCGATTCCGTCTCGCTCAGCATCCACGCGGGCAGCTACACTGTATTGCTCGGCCCCTCCGGCTCCGGCAAGACAACCCTGCTGTCGATCCTGGGCGGTTTCCTGCAGCCGACCGCCGGGCGCGTGCTGATCAACGGCGCCGATTGCACGACGATGGCGCCGGCCAAGCGGCCGACCGCCACGGTGTTCCAGGATTACGCCCTGTTCCCGCATATGAGCGTCGGCAGCAATGTCGCCTTCGGCCTGCGCATGCAGGGCGTGACAAAGGACGCGCGGCTTGCGCGCGCGCAGGAGATGCTGCGCATCGTCGGGTTGGACCATGCCTTCGACAAGAAGCCGCACCAGCTTTCCGGCGGTCAGCGGCAGCGCGTGGCCCTGGCCCGCGCTTTGGTGGTGTCGCCCTCGGTGCTGCTGCTGGATGAGCCGCTGGGGGCGCTGGACCTCAAGCTGCGCCGCCAGATGCAGGACGAGCTGAAGGCGATTCAGAAGCGCGTCGGCACCGCCTTCGTCCACGTCACCCACGACCAGGAAGAGGCCATGGCCCTGGCGGACCACGTCGTGGTGATGAATCACGGCCGCATCGAGGATGAAGGTTCGCCCGAGCGGGTCTATGCCCGACCGGCGACCCGCTTCACCGCCACCTTCATGGGCGAGAGCACCATCGTGCCGGGCCGCGTACAGGCGGACGGGCGCATCGTCACCGCGCTCGGTGCCTTCTCCGGCCAGGGGCAGGCGGGCGAGGTTCATGTCGCGATCCGCCCGGAGCATGTGCAGCTTCGGTCCGGCCTCACCACGACGGTGAAGGACGTCGTCTATCAGGGCAGCTTCAAGCGCGTGACGGCGATCCCCGCCGATGCGCCGCAGATCGCGCTGCTGGCGCGCCTGCCGGCCAATGCCCCGGTCCAGGAAGGCGCGATCATCTCGCTCGCCATCGATCCGGACCAAGTGATCATTCTGCGCGATTAGGCCTGAAAACCCGGTCAAGCGGCGCCGCTCTAAGGTCAAGACCGAGGTGGCAACAAGGCGCATCCTGGTGAAGGATTCCACGAGACTGCCGCAGGTCAGCGTTGCAGCAGGCTCAATTGCGTTCGGTCCGGGCGGGGACTAGCCTGCGGCCAAATCGGCGGGCCTTCCGGAGAAGCCCGCCGGTCGGGAGATCAGGGATGTCGGACAAGCCGCAAGGCGCTCCGCAGATCAAAGTTAACCGCTGGCGGCGCTTCGCCGATTGGGACGAGCGGCCGCTGCGCCTGGACCGGTTCGCGGTCGAGGATGCTAGCGCCGGATTTGCGGCCTTCTCCTCGCCCAACGATCCCAAGCCGGGGCTGGAGATCGCGGACGGCAAGGTGAAATCGATGGACGGCATCGCCGCCGCCGATTTCGACATGATCGACATTTTCATCGCCAACCATCACCTCGACCTCGAGGTGGCGCCGGAGGCAATGGCCATCCCCTCGCATCAGATCGCCCGCATGCTGGTCGACATGAACGTGCCGCGCGCCGAACTGGTGCGCCTGGCGCACGGCATGACGCCGGCCAAGCTGGCGGAAGTGGTGGCCGAGCTGAACGCGCTGGAAATCGCCTTCGCCTATTCCAAGATGCGGGCGCGCCACACACCGGGCAACCAGGGCCACGTCACCAACGCCAAGGACGACCCGCTGCAACTGGCGGCGGATGCCGCGACGGCTGTCGCCTTCGGCTTCGACGAGATCGAGACCACCATGCGCGTGGCGCGCAATGCCTGGTCCAACGCCATCGCCTGCGCGGTCGGCGCCGCGGTCGGGCGCTGGGGCACCTTGTTCCAATGCTCCAGCGAAGAGGCCGAGGAATTGCAGATCGGCATGGCGGGCTTCAGCTCCTATGCGGAGACGGTTTCGGTCTACGGCACCGAGCGTGCCTTCATCGACGGCGACGACACGCCCTGGTCCAAGGCGTTCCTGTCCACCGCCTATGCCTCGCGCGGGATCAAGATGCGCTGCACCTCCGGCGCCGGGTCCGAATTGCTGATGGGCTTCCACGAGAGCAAATCGCTGCTGTATCTGGAGGCGCGCTGCCTATGCCTGCAACGCGGCATGGGCGTGCAGGGCACGCAGAATGGCGGCATCGACGGCGCACCGGTGACCTGCACCGTGCCGGGCGGCATCCGCGAATTGATGGCGGAGAACCTGCTGGCGGTCTGGCTCGACCTGGAATGCGCCTCGGGCAACGACGCGGCGGCGACGGAATCGGAGATCCGCGTCGGCGCCAAGATCCTGCCCTATCTCATCGCCGGCTCCGATCTGATCTGCTCCGGCTTCGGCTCGATCCTCGCTTACGACAATTCCTTCAACCCCTCGCTGATGAACGGCGAGGAGATGGAGGATTTCCTGGTCCTGCAGCGCGATTTCGAGGCGGACGGCGGGCTGACGCCTGTCGGGGAAACCGAGATCATCGAGCTGCGCACCAAGGCGGTGCAGGCCATCGCCGCGGTACTGGAAGAGCTCGGCCTCGGCCAACCGACGCCGGAGATGATGGCAAGCGTGGTCGCCGCCTCCGGCTCGCAGCAGACCGAGAGCTATATGCCGCGCGAGGTCTCCTTCATCAGCGAGGCGATCAAGGCGCGCGGCATCAACGTCATCGACGTGATCCGGGCACTGGCCAAGCGCGGCTTCCGCGAGGCGGCGCAGAATCTGCTGAACGTGGTGAAGCTGCGCGTCTCCGGCGACTATCTGCAGACCTCCGCCATCGTGCGCGACGGCAAGATCATCAGCGCGGTCAACGATCCCAACGAGTATCTCGGGCCCGGCACCGGCTACCGGCTCAGCGCCCAGCGCCGCGAGGAGATCGCCAACATCCGCGACGTGCTGGACCGCGACGAGGTGCTGCGGACCGAAGGCCGCCACGCCAAGAGCGAAATGCGGCTGATCCAGTATCGTGGCATGGGCGAGGCGCAGCCGGGCACTGACGCGAAGGAAGTGATAATCGGCATCTCGCCGGCCTTCGGGCTGAAGATCTTCCGCACCCTGGCCGGCCATCCCTTGTCCGCGGTCTTGCAGGCGCTGACATCCGGCATCCGCGCCAAGGGCTGCAAGCCGCGGATTGTGCGGCTGCATCACACGGCGGATACCTCGTTCCTGGGCCTGAGCGCCGCGCGCCTCGCCGGCTCGGGTGTCGGCATCGGCATCCAGGCCAAGGGCACGGCGGTGATCCACCAGCGCGATCGCCTGCCGCACCACAATCTGGAACTGTTCTCCAACGCGCCGATCACCAGGCTGGAGCATTACCGGCGCATGGGCGAGAACGCCGCTTCCTATGCGCTAGGCGAAACGCCCGAGCCTGTCGTGGTGCCGACCAAGGGCGAGGCGATGGGTGCCCGCTTCCATGCGCAGGTCGCGCTCATCTACGCGATCGAGACCGAGCTGACCAGGGACGGCGCGGCGCCGGAGAATGTCGAGATCAGCCTGCTGGAGGCGGCGCAGTGAGCGACGGGTCCGGAAAGGCGAAGCTCGGCAAGGCCGACTACCCGCTGGCGGAGAAACGGCCCGAACTGGTACGCACCCGGCGCGGCAAGGCGCTGGAGGACCTGACGCTCGCCGCCATCGAGGCCGGCGAGGTGGCGCTGGAAGATCTGCGCATCACCCCGCAGGCCCTGCGCCAGCAGGCGGAGATCGCGACCAGCGCCGGGCGTCCGACCCTGGGCCGCAATTTCGACCGCGCCGCGGAACTGATCGACGTGCCGCTGGAAGAGATCCTGCGCATCTACGAATTGCTGCGCCCCGGCCGCGCCAGGAGCAAGGACGATTTGCTGGCGGCGGCGAAATTGTTGCGCGAGACCTATGGCGCCACCAGAATGGCGACCTTCATCGAAGAAGCCGCCGCAGTCTACGAACGCCGCGGCCTGTTCTCGGCGCGATATTGAGTACAGCGAACACAACAGACACCATCGTCATGCCAAGGCTCGGCCTTGGCATCCACGAGTTTCTGAGGGCAAGATCGAAACAGCGGAAGCAAACTCGTGGACCCCAAGGCCAAGCCTTGGGGTGACGTCCTTTAGTTGTTGGCATCGAGACTCCATCACGGTCACTCCCCATGCGCAAATTCCTGATCATCGTGCCGGACCCGGCGGCGCAGGCCGGCCTTGTCGGCGAGACCTTGGTGAATAGCGGCGCCGAATACGACGCGATCCTGCCGACCGAGCGTTACGCGACCCAGGCGCCTTTCGCCTATCCGGGCATCCCGCAGATTCCCGGCGACTATGCCGGGCTGATCGTGCTGGGCGGGCCGATGAGCGCCAATGACGAGGCGGAATTTCCGTTCCTGGGCGAGACGATGGAGCTGATCCACAAGTTCGACCATAACGGCAAGCCGGTGCTCGGCATCTGCCTCGGCGCGCAGATCATCTCGCGCGCCTATGGCGGCGAGGTCTATCGCATGGACAAGCTCGAATCCGGCTTCCGCACCATGGAGCTGACGGCGGAGGGCCGCGCCGACCCGATCTTTTCCGAGCTGGGCGACGACGTGACCTCGTTCCAGAACCATTTCGAGGCGGTGCGCAACATCCCGGACGCCGTGCCGCTGGCAACCGGCGGCGCCTGCCCGATCCAGGCCTATCGCCTGGGCGAGAAGGTCTATGCGACCCAGTTCCACCCGGAAGTGACTCTCGACATCGTGCGCGACTGGATCCGCAAGTTCGGCCGCGTCTTCACCGACCACGAACCGCGTTTGCTGACCGACCTGGATCGGCAGTTCCGGGAATTCTTTCCCTGCCACCGCGCGCAATGCGAGACTTTGGTGCGCCGCTGGATGGCGCTGGCCCCGGCCTGACGCCGCCCCTCCCCTGCCCAACTTGCCACGCCCAACTTTCCACGTCTGGCGCTAAGCCGTTTTGGCGCCTGTCAAAATCCGCCCGGCAGATGTCAAGATCGCTTGGCCGCGACCGGCTAGGGTCCTAATGGGCGGGAAACCCTTGTTCTCCTTGCCCGCGGGCGGCCATTGCGCTGGAATGCCCGCATAAAAACAGAGGCATGCCGGGCGCAGAATACCGGGCCTTCACCCCGGACTGTGCCCGCAACGAGCGGGAGATGGGGCAATGAACACTTTCAGAATGTCGCGCCGTAACTTCATGCAGCAATCGGCGGCGATGGCCGCCGCTTTTGCGGCCACGGGTACGCTGGGCATCCGCAGCGCGTCGGCGGATCGCTCCAAGGAACTGAACATCCTGTGTTGGGAAGGCTACAACTCGGCCCAGGTGCTGGACCCGTTCCGTGAATCGAGCGGCGCCACGGTGAAGGCCGAATCGCTGACCAACGATCCGACCATGATCAACCGCCTGCGCGCGGGCGAGATCAATGTGTGGGACCTGATCAACGTCAACAATCCCTGGGCCCGCAAGGTGATGTGGCCCGAAAAGCTGATCAAGCCGCTCGACCGGGCGACGATGGAGCCCTATTTCGAGAAGATGCTGCCGGCCTTCAAGCCGCCTTATCACTGGGCGCTGGATGACAGCGGCAAGGAGCTGATCGGCATGGCCCAGCGCTTCGGCCCCTACAGCTTCGTCGTCAACACCGACAAGGTCAGCCGCGCCAGCGCCGAGGATCAGGGCTGGGATCTGTGGAACGATCCCGCCAATGCCGGCAAATACGGCATCCTGGAATCCGACGACTGGAACGTCTTCAACATCTGCTGCATCGCCGGCTTCGATCCGTTCAAGACCCACGACGACGCCGAGGTGGCGAAGTTCACCGAGACCGCGAAGAAGGTCTTCAAGGGCGCCAAGCTGGTCGGCGACATCGCTACCATGAACCAGGCGCTGGTCTCCGGCGAGATCGACTTCCACATGACCGGCGGCACCTATTCCGCCTCGCCGGCGCGCGCCGACGGTGCCACCAACATCCGCGCCGTGACCCCGAACAAGGGCCCGATGGCCGGCGGCAAGGGCGGCATCTCGTGGATCGAGATCACCTCGGTGGTCAACAACCCGGATGTCTCGCCGCTCGCCGTCGAGTTCCTGAAATATGTCCAGGACCCGAAGATGGCGCACACGGTCGCCTTCGCCGAAGGCACCTTCAATCCCGTGGCCCAGATGGGCAGCAAGGAGTGCTTCGACCTCTTCACCAAGGAGGAGCTCGATGCGATCCAGTGGGACAGCCTTGAAGAAGAGATGGCGCGGTCGATCGAGTACGACGTGGTTCCGGACTACGATAAGCTGCTGGACATCATGACCTCCGCCAAGCGCGAGGCCTCGGGCGGCTGAGTTCCGGCGTCCATAGATCAAATCGGGGCTCTTTCGTGGCCGACAACCGAGCCAGGATCAGCGAAAGAGCCCCGATGCTTTCCGGCAAGTTGGCCCACTCATTGGCTCGGTCGCGTCCCGCATGAACAAGCGCTCTCCCGTCCTCGAACTCCGCAAGATCACCAAGACCTTCGGCACTTTCACCGCCGTGCACGGCATCGACCTCAGCGTCGGCGAGGGCGAGTTCTTCACCATCGTCGGCCCTTCCGGCAGCGGCAAGACCACGGTCCTGCGCATGCTGGCGGGCCTGGAAAGCCCCAGCACCGGCGACATCCTGCTGCGCGGCCAGCGCATCAACGACGTGCCGGCCAACAAGCGGCCGACCTGCATGGTGTTCCAGTCGCTGGCCTTGTTCCCGCACCGCACGGTCGGCGAAAACATCGAGTTCCCGCTGAAGATCCGCGACGTGCCGGCCAATGAGCGCAAGACCCGCGCCCTGCAATTGATGGCGCAGTTGCGCCTGCCGGAAGATTATTACGGCAAGAACGTCACCAAATGTTCCGGCGGCGAGCGGCAGCGCGTGGCGCTGGCGCGCGCCCTCGCCTACAACCCGGACATCCTGTTCTTCGACGAGCCGCTCTCGGCCATCGACTACAAGCTGCGCAAGACGCTCGAGAAGGAACTGAAGGACATCCATCGCGAGACGGGCAAAACCTTCGTCTACATCACCCACAGCCTCGAGGAGGCGATGGTGATGAGCGACCGCATCGGCGTCATGCGCCTGGGCCATCTGGTGCAGGTCGGCACGCCCAA
>DASZQC010000317.1:0-7103 GCA_035549815.1 Dongiaceae bacterium | reverse complement strand
GTCACGGCGACATCCGTCACCCGCGCCGCTTCCGGGCCACGCTGGCAAGCTTGCAGCATATCCTCGACGATATGCGCGAGGCCGGCGAACACGGCTTCCACGCTGCCGTCGCGGCGGTTGCGGACCCAGCCGTCGAGGTTGCGGGCGCTGGCCTCCTGCACCGTCCAGGCGCGGTACCAGACGCCCTGCACGGTGCCGGTGATCACTACCCGCACGATCTCTCGGTCCGCCATCAGGCGAACTCGACGATGACCTGATCGACCGACAGGCTGTCGCCGGCCTTGGCATGGATCTTTGCGACCTTGCCATCGCGCTCGGCGCGCAGCAGGTTTTCCATCTTCATCGCCTCGACCACGGCCAGTTCCTGGCCGGCCTTGATCTCCTGCCCCTCCTGCACCGCCAGCGAGACCAGCAGGCCCGGCATCGGCGACAGCAGGTACTTCGACATGTCGGGCGCGGCCTTCTCCAGCATATGGCCGGCCAGTTCCGCCGCGCGCGGACTCAACACCATGGCCTTCAACTGCGCGCCGCCGTGGTTCAGGCGATAGCCGACGCCATCGCGGTCGATCTGCACGATGATGGAACGGCCGTCGATGCGGCCGCGATAGATACTGTCGCCGATGTTCCAGGCGCTGAGCAACTCGCGGCTGCGCCTGCCGTCGATGACGGCATGGCCCATCGCCGTCTCGACCACGGTCAACGGATAGCGGTCGGCGCCGATCTTCACCACCCACTTGCCGTTGGCGACCGGCGCCGCGGTCTTGAAATGCGGGCTGGAGGCAACGGCGCGCCGCGCATAGGCCTGGTGCACGACGGCGGCGACCGCGATCAAATCGCCCTTGGCCTCGTCATCCAATTGCACGCCATGGAAACCGTCGGGGAATTCCTCGGCGATGAAGCCTGTCGTGAGCCGCCCCGCCTCGAAGCGCGGATGCGCCATCAGGGCGGCAAGGAAGCCGATATTGTGGCCGAGGCCGCGGATATAGAAGCTGTCCAGCGCCTCGCGCATGGCCGAGATCGCGGCCGGACGATCCTCGCCGTAGGTGACCAGCTTGGCGATCATCGGGTCGTAGAACATGCTGATCTCGGCGCCCTCATAGACGCCGCTGTCGACGCGCACCGCCGGCCCTTCCGACGGCTCGCGATAGCGCACCAGGCGGCCGGTCGAGGGCAGGAAGTTGCGCACCGGATCTTCGGCATAGACGCGCGATTCGATGGCCCAGCCCTTCAGCTTCACGTCCGACTGCCTGAGCTTCAGCTTCTCGCCGGCGGCGACGCGGATCATCTGCTCCACGAGGTCCAGGCCAGTCACCATCTCGGTCACCGGATGTTCGACCTGCAAGCGGGTGTTCATTTCCAGGAAGTAGAAGTTGCGCGTGCCGTCGACGATGAATTCGACCGTGCCGGCGGATTTGTACTGCACGGCCTTGGCGAGCGCCACGGCCTGCTCGCCCATCGCCCTGCGCGTCTTCTCGTCCAGGAACGGGCTCGGCGCCTCTTCGATCACCTTCTGATGGCGGCGCTGGATCGAGCATTCGCGCTCACCCAGATAGATGCAATTGCCGTGCGCGTCGCCCAGCACCTGGATCTCAATATGGCGCGGGTCTTCGACGAATTTCTCGATGAACACGCGGTCGTCGGCAAAGCTGGAGCGCGCCTCGTTGGTGGCGGAGCGGAAGCCTTCGCGCGTTTCCTGGTCGCCGCGGGCGATGCGCATGCCCTTGCCGCCGCCACCGGCCGAGGCCTTGATCATGACCGGGTAGCCGATCTCCTTGGCGATCTTCACCGCCTCGTCGGCATCCTTGATCACGCCGAGATAGCCGGGCACGGAATTGACGCCGGCCTCCTTGGCCAGCCTCTTGGATTCGATCTTATCGCCCATCGCGGCGACGGCGTGCGGATCCGGGCCGATGAAGACGATGCCGGCCTCTTTCAGAGCCTCGGCGAACTTGCGGTTCTCGGACAGGAAGCCGTAGCCGGGATGCACCGCCTCCGCGCCCGTCGCTTTGCAGGCTTGGACGATCTTGTCGATGACCAGGTAACTCTGCGCCGCCGCGGCCGGGCCGATCGCCACCGCCTCGTCCGCCTCGCGCACATGCAACGCATCGGCGTCCGCCTCGGAATAGACGGCCACCGTCTTGATGCCCATGGCGCGCGCGGTGCGCATGACCCGGCAGGCGATCTCGCCGCGATTGGCGATAAGGATTTTAGAGAACATGCGGCGAAGGTTCCTGACCGGCGGCACCACCTACTCCATCGTCATGGTCGGACTTGGTCCGACCATCCATGAGTTTCGATGGGAAAAATCCAGTTGTGGCAGGCAAACTCGTGGATGGTCGTGCCAAGCACGACCATGACGGACGAGTGAGTTGGTGGTGAGGAGTGAACATCGTCACAGCGGAATGTTGTCGTGCTTCTTCCAGGGATTCTCGAGCTTCTTGTCCCTGAGCATGGCGAGCGAGCGGCAGATGCGCTTGCGGGTCGAGTGCGGCATGATCACGTCGTCGATGAAGCCGCGCGCGCCGGCGACGAAGGGATTGGCGAATTTCTGCCGGTATTCCTCGGTGCGGGCCGCGATCTTGTCCTTGTCGCCGATATCGGCGCGGAAAATGATCTCCACGGCGCCCTTCGGCCCCATCACCGCGATCTCGGCGGTCGGCCAGGCGAAGTTCACATCGCCGCGGATGTGCTTGGAGCTCATGACGTCATAGGCCCCGCCATAGGCCTTGCGGGTGATGACGGTCACCTTCGGCACCGTCGCCTCGCCGTAGGCGAACAGCAGTTTGGCGCCGTGCTTGATGATGGCGCCATATTCCTGCGCCGTGCCGGGCAGGAAGCCGGGCACGTCCACGAAGGTCACGATCGGGATATTGAAGCAGTCGCAGAAGCGCACGAAGCGCGCCGCCTTTCGGCTGCTGTCGATGTCGAGGCATCCGGCCAGCACCATCGGCTGGTTGGCGACGATGCCGACGGTCTCGCCCCCCATGCGCGCCAGGCCGATGATGATGTTGCCGGCGAATTTCGGCTGCAACTCGAAGAAGTCGCCCTCGTCGACCACCTTCGAGATCAGCTCGTGCATGTCGTAGGGCTTGTTGGGATTGGCCGGGATCAGCGTATCCAGCGAGAGTTCGTCGCGGTCGATCGGGTCCGGCGTCTGGCGCACCGGCGCCGCGCTGCGGTTGGATGACGGCACCAGATCGATGAAGCGGCGCAGTTGCAGCAGCGCTTCGACATCGTTTTCGAAGGCGAGGTCGGCCACGCCCGAAGTTTGCGAATGGGTGATGGCGCCGCCAAGCTGCTCGTGCGTGACATTCTCGTGCGTCACCGTCTTCACCACGTCGGGGCCGGTGACGAACATATAGGAACTGTCCTTCACCATGAAGATGAAGTCGGTCATCGCCGGCGAATAGACGGCACCACCGGCGCAGGGCCCCATGACCAGCGAGATCTGCGGCACCACACCGGAGGCCATGATGTTGCGCTGGAACACCTCGGCATAGCCGGCGAGCGAAGCGACGCCTTCCTGGATGCGCGCGCCGCCGGAATCGTTGATGCCGATGACCGGCGCGCCGACCTTCATCGCCTGATCCATCACCTTGCAGATCTTTTCCGCATGCGCCTCGGAGAGCGAGCCGCCGAAGACGGTGAAATCCTGGCTGAAGACGAAGACCAGGCGGCCATTGATGGTGCCGTAGCCGGTCACCACGCCGTCGCCCGGCACCTTTTGCTCGGCCATGCCGAAATCGCTGTTGCGATGCTCGACGAACATGTCCCATTCCTCGAAGGAATCGGGATCGAGCAGCAATTCGATGCGCTCGCGCGCGGTCAGGCGGCCCTTGGCGTGCTGGGCATCGACCCGGCGCTGACCGCCGCCGGCGCGGGCCGCGGCGCGCATCTGTTCGAGCTGTTTCAGGATTTCCTGCATCCCCTGCCTCTGTCTGCCCTGCGTGATTTCGAGCGTCCCAGCCTGTCTCGGCAGGGCGCCGGTTGTGACCACCCGGCTTCACTTTTGTTGCGCCTGCGAGGGCCTGAAATAGCACGAAGGCCGGGAGTCGGCCAGCGGGCGAAAAGCCCGCCATCGCCAATAGGTTAAGGCCGCGTCAGGCGGTGAAATCGCAGACCGTCGGTCAGATCGCGGCGGACCCCGGCGCGGCGCGCCTCGGCCTCCGGATCGCTGCCCCATTTCTCCGCCTGGAACAATTCGTCCAGCAGGGCCGCCGCGGCCGCCTGATCGGCCGTCAGGCGGCCTTCGGCCAGCGCCAGGGCGATGACCAGCGAGCCCGCGGCGCCCGTCAGCGTGGCCAGGGCGGTCAAGGCATGGAGGTCCGCCGCCTCCAGCACGCGGCGGAAAGTGGTCAGCGCATGAGACGGCTGCGTGACCGCGACGATGCCGGTGGTGACATTGAGCGCGACGTCATAGCGCTCCGCCGCCCAGCCAACCAGGGGCTGCCACGCCTCTTCCTGCCGCCGCGCCAGCTCGGCCGGCGCATCGGCCCGGTAGCAGACCAGGTCCGAGCCGGCATATGCCGCCGTCTCCGCCACCACGCGCTCCCGGTCGCCGGCGATGCGGTCCACCGCCGTCGCCGCCAGTTGCATCATCGGCATCGCATGCGGATCGACCTTCTCGCCCTGTGCGTCCCATTCGGCGGCGATCGCGTCGGCCAGCGCCCGCGTCGGCAGCGCGAAGCCGAGCTTGGCCGGCGAGCGCAGCACCTTGCCATCCAGCAAAACGTGCCAGCCGCCCTCGCCTTGCTGGACCGTGACCGATTTGTAGAAGCGGCGCGGCGCGGACAGCATGCCTGCGGTCAATTCCCGAACAGATTGTTGATGCCGTCGCCCACGCCTTGAAGCAAATCTTTGGTGCCCTCGCCGACACCGTCGGCAGCGTCACCGACGCCTTTCAGAATCTTATCGGTCGCGGAACTCGGCTGCTCTTTCTTCAAGGCGGCGCCGAGCGCGCCGGCGCAGGAATTGGTGCCGGGATTGCCTTCGCCGACACCGGTCAGGGCGCCGAAGATGCCGAGGGTCGCCACATTCACCGTGCCGGTGGCGAAATCGACGGTGTTGCCGACCGTGGCAACTGGGTCGGGGCTGACGCTTGGGCTGGCCAGCGGACCGCTGATGCGGATCGGCACCGCGATCGCCGCCAGGCTGACGTCGCGCGACTTGGGATCGACGCGCATGTCGATGCGCTCGTTGCGCAGGTCGATATTGCCGGCGCCGACCACGATGGCGCTGGGCGTGTCGACCACCGTACCTCGTGTGGTGGCGATGCCCTTGCGGATGTCGAAGCGGCCGGCCGTGCAGGTGATGGGCGCGTCCTGACCGCCCGGCGTCATCAGGCCGAACAGGTTGGCCAGCAGCAGCCGCGCGAAGCTGTTGCGCACGGAGCCCGAGCCGGTGGCGAAGCTGGCGGTGCCATTGAGGCCGGCCATCAGGTCGCGCAGGGATGCCGCCGGACCGTTCACGTCCAGGACGATGTCGACACGGCCCACGGTCAGCACGTCCTGCAGGCCCATCATGTGCAGCAGCGGCGCGGACTGGATGCCGTCCGCATTCAGCTTGATGGCGAGCGCCGCACCGTCCTGCACCGATTTCAGCGCGCCCGTCGCAGCCACCGTGCCGCCTTCGATCTGCGCGCGCAGATTGTTCAGGTTGAGATTGCCGTCCTCCATAGTGACGGCGACGGTCACGTCCTGCGCGCCCGCTCCGCCACGCAGCAGGGTGCCTACCTTCCAGGTGAACTCGCCATCCACCTCGTTCAGCCATTCCATCGGCCACGGTTCGGCCGAGAACAGACGGCCATCGCCAGGCGGCGGGCTGTCGCTTTCGTCGAGACCGAGGTCGGCGAAGTCGAGACGATCGGAGGCCAGCGTGCCGGTGATATGCGTCACCTCGGCCGCCGCATCGACGGTGATCAGGCCGGTGGCGTCGGAACCGCCGACCTTGGCCGACAGGCGATCCGCGGAATACTTGCCTTCGCCGCCGGTCAACCGGCCGGTCAGGCTGTAGGGCTTGCTGGCCGGCAGTGTGATCCCCAGGATGTCGCCCAAATCCTTCATCGACGGGCCGGCCGTCGTGATGTCCAGCGCCAGATCGGTGAAGGTGGTCGGATCGCCGATGCGGCCGCGCAATTCCAGCGACACCGCGCCGAGTTCACCCTTGAGATCGAGTGGCAGCGGGCCTTCCGTGAATTGCCGCGGCGTGCCGGTGGTGCCGGCAAGGCTCAAGGGGCGATCGTTCCAGCTACCGGCAATAGAGACCTTGAGCCCCACGCCCGGCGCATCCTCGGCAACGAATTTCGCGATCTTCAAAGTCTGCTGCGTGCCGGCCGCGCCGTCGCGATAAAGCAGCGTGACGTCTTCGATGATCAGATGATCGACCCGCGGCAGCCCGCCGGCGGTGGTCGCCGAATCCGCCGGCGCGGGCGTCGGCGCGGACGGCAGATCGAGCACCCAGTTGCCGACACCATCCTTGTTGGTCTCCACCACCACCTGGCCGCCGCGCAGCACCACGTCTTTGAGGCGGATCTCGCCGAACAGAATGGCGATCAGGTCGATCTGCGCCTCGACCTCGCCGAGGCTCGCCATCTGCGGCTGGTCGCTCCAGGCGGCGTTGCGGAAGCTGACCTGACGCGCCGTCAGCCGCGGCGTCAGCGAAAAGCCGACATCGACATCGCCGGCGATGACCAGGTCGCGCCCGGTCGCCGCCTTCATCCGCTGCGAGACGTAATCGCGGTACTGGTTGAAGTCGGTCGCCTGGACGATGGTGAAGGCGATGGCAACCAGCGCCAGCAGGAACAGGACGAGGCTGGTGAGGATGACCTTGAGTCTCATGCCTGGACCTCCGGCAGCGGCGGGGCCTGAGTTTACGCCGCGGCCGCCATGCGCCGCAATTCGCCCAGCAATTGCGCGGGATGCGAAATCACCGCCTGGGCGCCGGCATTCCACAGGTCGGCGACCTCGTGATAGCCCCAGGCGACGCCCACGGCTGTCGCCCCCGCGGCGCGGGCCATTTCCATGTCGAAGCTGGTATCGCCGATGACGACGGTCGCGGCGGGCGCGATCGCGGTTTCCGCCATCGCCCGCTGGACCATTTCCGGA
>DASZQC010000316.1:0-1880 GCA_035549815.1 Dongiaceae bacterium | reverse complement strand
GCGTCAGCAGGCTGGCCCAGGGCCGAACCGCCGAAGGATAAAGCAGCAAGGCTGGCGCCGGCCCACAGGCCCATAGCGCGCGCAAGGCCGACCGGCCCCCGGTCGGCGAGATTTCTCAGCATTAGAACATTACCCCACTTGGCCGCGAAACTACGTTATAGTCTTTTGCGTATAACGGGTGACCGAACCCGGCAAGCCATATTTTCCCGCGGGGCCGTTCGCTGCCCGCGTCGGGCCCGGTAATAGGACGCGCGCCCGCGAGACACGGCCAATTTACTGGCGTCCGGCAAGGCGAGGCGTTTTACAAATCTCGGCGGCGGAAAAACCAAAGGTGAGAACCATGCAGACAGCGCGCATCATCTTGACCGGCTTGGCCTGCTGCCTGCTTGCGACCTACGCGGCCGCGCAGGCGCAGTTGACCAACGACCCCTTTCCGGCCCCGCTGGAAGCGGCCAAGGACATCGTCGCGGTCGATTTCGTCGAGTTCGCAAAAATCCCCGACGCCGAGGGCGGACAGGCGCCGCGCCTCATGCACATGGCCGAAGCGCCCGGCGTACAGAAATATTTCTTCAGCACGATGCGCGGCGCGCTCTATGGCGTCAGCCGCGACGGCAAGATTGTACAGCCTTATCTCGATATCAACGACCCTAAATGGGGCGTGCCCGTGCAATTTACCGGCAACGAGCGCGGGCTGCAAAGCTTTGCGTTCCACCCGCAATTTTCCGAGCGCGGCCGGCCCGGCTACGGCAAGTTTTACACCTGGTTGGACACGAGTAAAATCAGCCCGACGCCCGATTTCACCAGCGGCGCGGCAAGCTCGACGCACGACCAGGTGCTGCTCGAATGGAGTGCGAAGGACGCCCAGAGCGCGGCGTATGACGGCGGCGCGCCAAGGGAAATTATCCGCACCGCCCACCCCTTTCCCAACCACAATGGCGGCCAGATCGCATTTAATCCGCTCGCCCAGCCCGGCGGGGCCGATTTCGGCCTGCTCTATGTGGGCTCCGCCGACGGCGGCAATGGCGGCGATCCCATGAACATGGCGCAGAATCTCAATTCGCCCTTCGGCAAGATTCTGCGCATCGATCCGCTCGGCGCGAACAGCAAGAACAAGCGCTACGGCATCCCCGCTTCAAATCCCTACGCCGCCGACGGCAAGGACGATACGCTCGGCGAAATCTACGCGCGCGGCGTGCGTAATCCGCAACGCTTTACCTGGGATGCAAAAACCGGCCGCATGTATGTCGCCGATATCGGCCAGAGCGCGGTCGAGGAAATCAGCGAGGTTGCCGCCGGCGCCAATCTTGGCTGGAATATCTGGGAAGCCAGCTACCGCTACACAAACCGCCAAGTCGATGTAACTGGTCCGCGCGCCGGCGCCGGCATGACCTGGCCGATCGCAGAATATGACCACAAGGATCCGATCCTGCTCGGCAGCAACATGGCGGTGACCGGCGTTGCGGTCTATCGCGACCGCGCCATCCCGCAATTCACCGACCTGCTGATCTTCGGCGACAATCCAAGCGGCGAGATATTTTACATCAAAGCCGACGCGCCCTCACAAGGCGGCCCCGGCGCGATCCGCCGCGTCCTGCTGAACGACGGCGGCAAGCAGAAAACCCTGCTGCAGGTGATCAACGACAAGGGTAAGGCCGAAGGCAAACCCGCCAAGCCCCGCGCCGATCTGCGATTCGGCTTCGGCGCGCACGGCGAAATTTTCGTCATGAACAAACAAGACGGAATCATCCGCCGGCTGGTCGCGAGCCGGTAAGGCGCGCCGCTACGCCGCCGCGAAGAACTCGTGGACGTCCGCAGCCTCGGTGACCGTCACCGCCAGGCGCTCGCCCTGCAGATTGATCTCGCCGCGGGCGATCGGGTAA
>DASZQC010000315.1:0-9057 GCA_035549815.1 Dongiaceae bacterium | reverse complement strand
TTCCGGAAACAGCCATTGGTCGTGGCGTGCCGATGGCGCGTCAAGCAAGTGGCATCCCGTTGTTCGCCTGTTCCGCAACAGCGTCGGGCAGAAAGAAACCATCGAGGCATTGCGGGCGGCGCTGGCGAAGGAAGCCGGCTTCGCCCTCTGAACGAAGGATCGCCGATGAACCGCAAGCAGCGCCGCACGGCCGCGAAGACGGCCAAGGTAAAGAGCAAGAGCGGCGTTGCGGCCGGGTCGATTGCCGACAAGGTGGTGTACAAGGCCATCGAGGCGGCGCGCGCCGGCGCGATGGCCGAGGCGGAAGCCGCCTTGGACGAGGTTCTGGCGAAGTATCCGGACCACATCGAGGCCCTGCACCAGAAGGGCATGATCCTGGCACGCGGTGATCGCGTCGAAGAAGGCATCGCGTTGCTGAAGCGCGTGGTCGCCGCGAAGCCGGACGAGGCGCTCTACTGGAACAATCTCGGCGCCGCGGAACTGACGGTCGAGCGGCCGGCCGAAGCCTTGCCCGCGTTGCAACATGCCGTGCGGCTCGATCCCGCCTATGTCATGGCGTGGCAGAATCTGGCCATGGCCTTCGGCGATCTGAACCATCCGCGCGAACAGGCGGAGGCTCTGGGCAAGGTGGTGGCGCTGGCACCTGCCGACGCCGATCACTGGAACCGATTAGGCTTGGCGCAGATCGACGCCGGCGACCGCGCCGCGGCGGAAGGGGCCTTGCGCCAGGCGGTCGCCCGCAACGGCGCGAACCCCGAATATCTGAGCAACCTCGGCGTGCTTCTGGCCCAAAGCGGCCATGTCAAGGACGCGCTACCCTATCTGGAGCGGTCGCTCGAGATCGACCCGAACCGCTACGCCGCGGCGCTGCATTTCGGCGTCGGCCTCGCGACCGACGGCGATCATGCGCAAGGCCTGCGCTGGCTGCGCCGCGCTACCTCGATCCAGCCGAAATCCCATATGGCCTGGGGCGCGCTGGCCGATGCGGCGCTCCTTGCCGGCGACAGGATCGAGGCGCTGGATGCCGCCAAGCGCGCCGCGATGATCGACCCCGCCAACAATTCCCACCGCCAACGCCTGGCGAAGCTGCAGGGCCAGCCGGTGGTGCAGAATCCGGTCGCTCCCGCGGCCATCGAACCTACCGACCTCTCGACGCGCCTGGATCAGATTTTCATCCGTTGAGATCCGGCGCCGCCGCGGCGCCTTCGGATCGCGGCAACGCCAAAAGAAAACCGCCCGACGCTTGCGCGCCGGGCAGTTTTTTGCGGTAGCTCGGGAGTCCTTAGAACAACCGCAGGATCGCCTGCTGCGCCTGGTTGGCCAAGCTGAGGCTGATGGTGCCGAGCTGCTGCCGGGTCTGCAGTTGCAGCAGGTTGGCGCCTTCTTCGTTCTGGTCGGCCTGGACCAGCTTGTTGGCGCCCTCGGCCAGCACGTTGATGAACTCGTTGGTGAAGTTCTGTCGCGTGGTGATGATGTCGAGGTTGTTGCTGAGCGACGATGCCGCCGCTCGCAGGCGGAGCTTCGCCGCATCGATCTGGGCCGCGGCCGTATCGATGTCGGCACGGTCGCGCCATTGGTTCTGCGAGAAGTCGACCGCCAGGCCCTGGCCATCAGTCTGGACGTTCTGGCTGATGACCGTCACCTGGCTGGTGTTGGTCTCGTTCAGTTGCACCGTCATGTTGTTGCTGTCGTTGCCGTCGGTGACCTGGATCGTGTTGAGGGTCGCGGTCTGGCCGGCATTGGCGGCGCGGACATCGAACATCGCCTGATCGGGGGCGGTGAAGTCGCCGATCGCGTTGTAGCGGACGGTGCCTTCCGAGTTCGCCACCAGGCCGGCGCTGGCCAGCACCAGCGTCACGGTGGCGCCGCTGTTGACGCCGCCGACGATGGTGAAGGTCGCGTTGGCGCTGCTGAAATCCACCGCGTTGTAGGTCGCGGTGCCGCCATAGCCGTCGGTCAGCGTGATGGTCGCCGCCGAGGCTGTGGTCACCACGTTGAAGGTCAGGGTGTGCGCCAGGTTGTCGGCCATGCCGGAAATGCTGGCCAGCGTGACGTTGCCGCCTTGCAGCGCGGCGCCGAGCGCCTGCTCCGTCGCATCCGCCTCCGCCGCGGTCGAAGCCGCCGCCGTGGTAATGCCCTGGAAGCCGGTCGTCAGCAGGTTGAGCTGCACGTTCTGGCCGGCGTCCGCCGCCGAGGAGAAGGTGTAGATGCCGGAGGTGCTGACCGCCATCGTCACGCCGCCGCCCGGACCGTTCAGCGTGGTCGCGTAGCTGGAGAAGGTGCCGCTGACGAAATCGAAGTCCGCCGCGTTCGCGGTTGCCACCAGGCTGTAGGAGAAGTCGTTGGCGACGCCGCTCGACGTGCCGCCGGTCGGAATGGCCGGAGTGCCGACGATGGCGTCCGAAGCACGGCCATAGGAGCTGCCGACCACGGCGCCGTAGGCCGCCGCCTGAAGAATGGAGCGCTCATCCACTGTGAAACGAGCGGTGCCCGAGTCAAACGCGAAGGAGTTCTCGCCGCCGTCCAGCTTCTGCTGGCCGGACAGGTTCATGCCGCTGCGCACGATGCGCTGGCCGATGCCGTTCAGGTTGGCGACGCCGATCTCGAGGTTGACGTTCTTCTCGATCACCGAGGTGCCGACGCCGGCCGTATCCGGCACGTCGTCGATGGCGTCGAAATCGATGTCGAAATTGACATGGGTGCCGCTGGCGAACTGATGGTCGAAATTCAGCACCCTGCCAGTCGCCTTCGCGTTCGCCCATTCCTGCGTGGTGAAGGTGCGGGTATAGGCGACGCCGCCTTCGGTGACGGTGAAGGTTTTGTCCTTGCCCTTGCCGCCGACATAGCGGATCTCGACGGCATCGAAGTTGCCCTGCGTCTTGCTGGCAAAGCCGGTGATGGTCAGGTTCTGGATGCCGCGATCGCGTTCGGCATTCGCCACGTCGCTCGCATTGGCGGAAATGGCCCCATCGCCGGTGATGTCGATGACATAATCGTCGACCGTGCGGACATTGGTGACCCGCGCATTGCTGACGCCAGTCAGCGCATTGGTCGCGCTCTTCGAGGAGGAGGTTGCGTCCAGGCGCAGGCCGCTGCCGAGCAGCAGGTTCTTGCCCTGATACACGCCGTCCTCGGCCAGCTTGTCGATCTGGCGCAGCAGGTTGTTGTACTGCTCCGACAACGACTTGCGCAGCTCGACCGAATTCTGGTCCGTGCCCAAATTGCCGTAGGCGGTGGTGATCAGGCCCTTGGCCTGGTCCAGGTATTTCTCGATCCCGGTGATGCCGGTGTCGCCGGCCTTGATCGTGCTGATGGCCTGGCCGATCGAATCCTTCAGCGATCCCAGATCATCGGCGCGCCGGTTCAGGCCTTTCGCAGAGAAGAAGGCCACGGCGCCATCGATCGCCGTATTGATCTTGTTGCCGGTTGCCAGACGCTGCTGCGTGCGGTCGATCTTCTCCGACGTCAGCTGCAGCAACAGCAGGTTGTTGCGGATGCCCGCAGTCAATTGCACATCGTTCGTCGGCATCAGGGTTCTCCTTGATCTAAGCCAACCACGGGCTCGCTTTGGTGCCCGTTTCGCTCCGCACATGCGGCCGTTGCCAGGAGATAAGCAACCCGCGTGCCAACTCGTAACATACTGAAAAACAATGACTTTAAATGGTAAACGCGGCGTCGGAACGGAGGTCGTCCGGCAAAGAGTGCGGGGCAGGGGGTGGGAATTTTCCGCCTGTCGCCAAGGCCCGGCGGTCGGAATTGCCGGGTAGGTTTAACTCAGTCCACGAAATACTTGCGCAGTAGGGCTGATCAGTATATATTCTAAGGTGCAGTGTGGTGTATTCCGCCCGGGGTCTATCTGCGGAGTACCGCACATAGAGACGGAGTTGCAAACCGAATGCTGCGTGCGATGACCGCCGCGACCAGTCCAGCAAGCGCCGCGCCGATTCCGGTGCGCGAGGCGTCGGCTGCTGCTGCGTCCACGCAGACCGGTCCGCAGCCCAGCGCGGTGGCGCCTATCGAGTCTGCGGTGTCGCAGGCTTCGCTGGCCGCGCCACCGCAGGTCTTCCGCTACAACAGCACCGAGTTCATCTATCGCCAGGATATCGGCCGTATCATCCTGATCGGCCAAAGCCCGGTGACCGGCGAGCGCAAGATCCAGATTCCGTCGGAAGAAGCCCTGCGCGCCTATGAACGCACCATCCGCGCGGAAGAGCAACGCGGCTTGCTCGCGGGTGAGACGAAAGCCGAGCCGACGGAGCCGAGGCGCGCGCCCGCGCCCTTTGCGGGCACGCCGAAACCGCCGGTTTCGACGAAGCTGTCGCAAGCCTTGTCCGCAGTGGTGGGGGGCGGCGAGAGCAGTGGCCTGGTGAGCATATCGGCTTAGCCTTCAGATCAATCCGATCCGATGCCGGGCCCGTTGGGGCCTTTTTTCATGCCCGCTGCTGTACCGCGACCGGACCGATCACCGGGGTTCGCCGGCCGCGCTTCACCGCGCCGCGCTGGTTATAGCCGGTGACCTGGACTCGCGGCTCTTCCAACGCCTGGACCACGGCGCGCATCACGCGCTCATTCACATCGCGCATGGCGCGCAGCGCGCGCAGATTGTCGGACAGGCTGGCCTGGAAACGCTCGGTCGCCTCGGCCAGCTCCTCGCGCAGCACATCGTTCACTGATTCAGCCGCCGCGTCCGGTTCCTTCAGCGCGAGCACGAAAGCACGATAGGCATCGGCCAGCGCGGTCTTGTCGTCCTGCAACTGGCGCAGTTCCTTGGGCTGCATGGCGCGCAGCAACTCGACCTCCCGCTCCATGCAGGCGATCAGGCGCGAGGTGATGGCCAGCAGATCCGCCATACGGGACGATTGGGTCACTTGGAAACCTCCTGAAGTTGCAGCAATTGCGCTTGCACCATGCTTGAGACGCCGACACCGCCGGAAGCGGCGACCTTCTTGCCGTATTCCTGCAGCAGGAACGAGCGGAACATCTGCTCCGCCTCGCCGCCGCCGAACATCGGGTCGGTGTCCATGCCGGCGAACATGTCCTCGAAAGCGTGGCTGACGAAGAAGGCCTCGAAATCCTCGGCCGCCGCCTTCGCCTTGGCTGCGTTCTTCGCGTCGACCGTCGGCGCGTCGGCGCCGCGCCGCGCCGAATCCACCATCGACAGCAGCGAATTCCCGGTGAGGGCGTTGCTGATCCCGTTCATCACTGCACCACGATGTCGGCCTGCAGCGCGCCGGCCGTCTTGATGGTCTGCAGGATGGAGATCATGTCGCGCGGGCTGACGCCGAGCGTGTTCAAGCCCGTCACCAGCTCTTCCAGCGTGACGCCGGGATCGACCACCGCCAGCTTGCGGTCGGTATCTTCCTGCACCTCGACATTGGTACGCGGCACTACGACGGTGACGCCGGTGTTGGAGAAGGGGTTGGGCTGCGAGACCTGCGGCGTCTCGGTGACGCGGATGGTCAGGTTGCCCTGCGCCACCGCGACCTTGCTGATGCGCACATTCTCGCCCATCACGATGACGCCGGTATTCTCGTCGATCACGACGCGGGCCGGCTGGTCCGGCTCGATCGGCAAATTCTCGATCTCCGCCATCAGCGCCGCCGCGTCGCCGCCGCCGGCGCCGACATCCAGCACCACAGTGCCGGAATCGCGCGCATAGGCGACCGGCCGGCCGGTCGATTCATTCACCGCGTCGACGATGCGCTGGGCGGTGGTGAAATCCGGATTGCGCAGCGCCAGGTTCAACGTCGGCAGGCCCTGGATGTCGAAGGGCACCTCGCGCTCGACGATGCCGCCGCTGGCGATGCGGCCGCTGGTCGGCACGCCGCGCAGCACGGATTCGGCCTGGCCGCTGGCGGAGAAGCCGCCGATGGTGATCTGGCCCTGGGCCACCACATAGACCTCGCCGTCGGCGCCCAGCATTGGTGTCACCAGCAGGGTGCCGCCTTGCAGGCTGGTGGCGTCGCCCAAAGCGGAGACGGTGACGTCGACCTCGGAGCCCTGCCGCGCGAAGGGCGGCAGGTTGGCGGTGACCATCACTGCCGCGACGTTGTCGGTTTCCAGATCTTCGTCGCGTGCATTGACGCCGAGGCGATCCAGCATGCCGATCAGGCTTTCGCGGGTGAAAATCGCTTTGGTCTTCACGTCGTCGCCGGTGCCGTTGAGGCCGACGACCAGGCCGTAACCGACGAGCTGGTTCTCGCGCACGCCCTCGAAATCGGCGATGTCCTTGATGCGGGACACTGCCTGGGCGGGCGCCGCCAGGGAGATGATGAGCAGCCCCGCCGCCAAGACGCTCGCCACACGGGTGGCGATGCCTTGGAGTCGGTGCCGCAACTGGGTCAGGACAGGCGCGTTCATTTTCTTCCCTTACTGAACTCGTTCGGTTCAGGTTCCCCTAAAAGGAAGCAACTTGCGTGCCATTTACGCCGTGTCGGCAAATAGCTGATATATATAGATAATTTTAGGACGCTGGGTGCCCGGCGGCAGCTCCCGCGGCACCTCCGGGCGGCAGGAATTACCTTGCGTGCCAACGGCTTCGCCCGGGCGATCGGCGGTGTGTTAACAGGTTGTTAGCGATAAAAGCGCATGGTGCGTCGGCGAGGCTGAGGCGCATAATTTTGCCCATCGGGGCCAGTTCACCCGCGTATTGATGAAAATCGACCCAACCAAGATCAGGCCAACCACAGCGCGGCGCATCGGCGGCTCGCATCCGCCGGGCGGCGGCGATTTTTCGTCGGTGCTGCATGATGAAGCGGCGGCGGCCGGCGGCCACGGTGCGGTCGGCGGCTCGGTCGGCCTGGGTGGCGTCTCGTCCGTTCTGGCATTGCAGGGCGCGCCCGATTCCACCGAGCGGCGCGCAAGGCAGCGCGCGGTCGAGCGGGGCGAGACCATGCTCGACAAGCTGGAGGAGATTCGCCTCGGCCTGTTGCTGGGCACCATCCCGCAAAGCCGGCTGGAGCAACTGGCGCATCTGGTGCGGGCCCAGCGCGAGCAGGTGAACGATCCGAAACTCACCGCGATTCTCGACGAGATCGAACTCCGCGCCGCGGTCGAACTGGCCAAGCTGACCCGGTCCGGCAGCTAACGATTCGGCAATTATTCAATCTTTACAATGGTATGAATGATGAATTCCGCGCTTGCGGCGCGGACTTAAATTTCTATACTCCCCGGCAATCTCGCAAGGCGTATGGCGCCGAGACGGACGGAGACAACGCGATGCGGATGATCGACCAGAACAGTCCAGAGACACGCATGAAACCGTTGCTGGCGCCTGACTACCGACCCACCGAAAAAGAAGATTTCATGAACCCGATGCAGCAGGAGTATTTCCGCCAGAAGCTGCTGGCCTGGAAAGCCGAGCTGCTGCGTGAATCGGGCGAGACGCTGAGCCATCTCCAGGAAGAGAGCCTGTCGGAGCCCGACATCACCGACCGCGCCAGCCTGGAGACCGATCGCGCGCTGGAGCTGCGCACCCGCGACCGCGAGCGCAAGCTGATCAGCAAGATCGACGATGCGCTGCGGCGGATCGAAGAGGGCACCTACGGCTATTGCGAAGAGACCGGTGAGCCGATCAGCCTGAAGCGCCTCGAGGCGCGGCCGATCGCCACCCTGTCGCTCGAAGCCCAGGAGCGGCACGAGCGCATGGAGCGTACCCACCGGGACGATTGACGCCGCCGCGCCCCTCGGAGGACTGACGCTCCCGCGTCGGGACGACCGATATTCCTCAGGCGTCCGCAATCTCCTCGACCGTTAGAAACGGCCAGCGCGCGGCATAGCTCATCGCCTTGTCGCGATAGAGATGCAGGCTGGGCGCATTTTCGTTCGGTCGCAGCCGCCCCTGCTCCAACTCGTCGAGGCCGTACGGCGCGATCAGTTTCAGCGATCCATCGCCCATCGGCATCAGCCCGATGCAGGTGCAGCGCGCCAGGAAGCGCCCGATTCCGTCGGCCGCGCTGGTCAGTTGCGGATAGGGCGCGCCGAAGCGCCGCGGATACCACAGATGCACGCGCGCCTGGTTGCGGATCTCGATCAGCGCGTCGAGATCGGCGAACAGCGCCCGGCCGCGCTGGATGACTTTGTCCTCGGCCTCCCAGCTCAGATCGGCATCGTCGAAATAGAAGATGTCGTAATCCTTGACCTGCGCCTGCGCCGGCTGTCCCGCCCGGCGGTTCCACCAGGCCTGGTAGATGCAGCCCGCGACCAAGCACGCCTGCGGCGCGCCCAGCAGCGGCAGCCGCTGCAGGATCGCGCGGTTGATGGGATTCGAAAGCGCGGCGCCGATCAGGTCCATGCGCCCCTTCAGTGCGGGCGCACGACCGCGACGTCGGCCCAGGATTGATCGTGCGGGACGCTGTAATTCATCACGTAGTCGATCTTCCTGAACAGCCACACGCCGTTCTGGCGCACGTATTCCTCGTCATAGTCGCCGAGCAGCCAGCGGCTCACTTTCCTGCCGTTTTCCATGAAGGTGCAGGGCATGAGGATACGCCATGTGCCGGTGGCATGGTCACCCTTCACGTCGATGATGAAGTTCATGGCGAGGTGCGCCGCGAACACGATCTGCGCGGAAACACCGCCGAAGAACGCTTCGATCGCGGCGCGTCCCGCATGGTGGCCGAAATCCTTGCTGGTCCAGACGGCATCCGTGGTGAACAGCGGCCCGAGCTTGTCCGGCGGATAGCCCAGGTCGCAGTACTGCATGTAACGGTGCTTCAGTTTCGTGATCGCCTCGATCGATTCCAGACGGTCGATGCGTGCCGCAAGATCTTCGCTCATCTGTTGCCCCCTCCGCTGCGAACGCCATGTAACCATTGAAGCGTTCGCGTTGAAAGAGCGGCCGGCAACCCGGAAGCGGACGCGAGAGTCGGCTCCTCCGCGCGCCGCCGGCGCTTCAGCGCCGGACCACCATCAGGCCGGCGGGGGCGAGGGCGGCACGGAAATCTACTTCTCCGCCTTCGATTCTGGGCTGCTTTGTCCCAGGCGTGGTTCTGTCCCGGCCAGCAGCCGCTGAATGTTGGCGCGATGGCGCGCAATCACATAGATGCCGCCTGCCAT
>DASZQC010000314.1:0-7179 GCA_035549815.1 Dongiaceae bacterium | reverse complement strand
GCTCGGGTCCCTGGCGGAGATGAGGAAGGCACCGTGTCCGCCGATCACGTTCTGGCGGAAGTAGTCCGCAAGAACGGGGTCTTCGCCCAGGATCACCCCGTTGATGATGCCGCCCGCACCGACCAGCCGGTCGCGCGCCGGCACCGGCCCTTCGCCGACATTGTCCCAGCCATTGCCGATCACGTTCAGAACCATGCGGTCGGTGGCGAAGGGCGCTGTCAGCAGCAGCACCGCCGCATGGTCGATGGCGCCGGACAGATCGGTCATGCGCGGCTCGACCATCCGGTCGACGGATGGACTGAGCTTGGACGGCGACACGTCGCGCAATTGCTTGGAAACGTCGCGCGCATCCGCATCGTCGCGGATGATGGTCCAGGACACCAGTTCCGGATAGGCGCCCTCGTTCCAGGCGAAGATGGCGAAGCCGACGCGGCCGTGATGGCCGGCGCGGATCGCCTGCAAGATCTCCGGCGCCAGGATCGCCTGCGCCATGCCTTCGATCTCGATCCGGGTCGATTGCGCGTCGATCGAATCGGAGACGTCCAGCGCGGTGACGATGTTGATGTCGGTGCGCAACTCCTCGGCGCCGGCCGTCGCGCCAACCAGCGAGGTGGCGATCAGTGACAGCGACAAAAGGCCGTGGCGCGTCATGTAGGTACCATACGCCGGTGATCGCATGATGGCGAATCGGCGGGCGTCAGTTCTCTAATCTAGCCCCGTGCGTCATCCCAAGGCTTGGCCTTGGGATCCACGAGTTTGCCTGCAGCAGTGCGGTCTAACTCGACGAAACTCGTGGATGGCAAGGCCAAGCCTTGCCATGACGGCATGGATAACGAGTTACGACCGCTCGCCCTTGCGCGCGAGGCTGAGGCGCAAGGCGACGAGCAGCGCGATGGCGGAGGCCGGCCAGTGGAACCAGATCGGGTCGAAGCCGGTGAAAAGGTTGATCGCAAACAGGAACAGGATGATGGCGGCCGCCGCTTTCACGGAGCGTGGCACGTTGGCGAGAATACGCCGGGCCGGGCCTGACGCCCGTTCCAGCGCAGGCGCCGCCGCAGGCCCGGCCGCCGCCGGTTGGGGCCGTACGATGTCGCCATCCAGCATCACGCGATAGCAGGAGACCGGCTCGGTCACGTTCTTGATCGCCTGCTGGCCGAGGAAGTCGAACCCAACCGTCAGCTTGTTGCGCACCAGGTCATAGACGGTGCTGGAGATCAGGATGCCGCCGGGCTCCGCCAGCTCCTGCAGGCGCGCGGCGATGTTGACGCCCTCGCCATAGAGATCGTCATTCTCCACCATCACGTCGCCGAGGTTGATGCCGATGCGGAACCACATCTGCTCCGCCTCCGGTCGCTCCTGGTTGTGCTGGCCCAACTCGCGCTGGATCTCGATGCCGCATTGCACCGCCTCGACCACGCTGGCGAATTCGGCGATGACGGCATCGCCCCAGGTATTGACCGTCCGGCCGTCATGGCGCGCGACCAGCGCATCCATGGCGGCACGGGACTGGCGCAGCATGCCGATGGTGCGCGCCTCGTCGCTTTCCATCAGGCGCGCATAACTTTTCACGTCGGCGCACAAAATCGTCGTCAATCGACGCTTGACCTTGGTGGTCATATTCCACCTCGAACCGGAATCGGCCGTAAAACCCGGACCTTCAATGACTTCCGACATCATATGCCTGCTCATTATGGGTTGCGGCGACAAGTTCGCCTATATCAATTTGGCCGATTTTGGGCGGCGCCCGGGAACCTTAGTCGCGCCGCGCGCCAGAACCGTTCAGCAGAACAATTCCATCTGCCGGTCTGGTGCCTTCGGCACGGCGAAGCGGGAACAATCCAGGTTCCAATCGCGCTTGTGCAGCCCGAATTTCCGCGTGGCGGCATGGACACGGGCACGGATCATCTCGGCATAGGGCCCCTGGCCCTTCATCCGCGTGCCCCATTCGGCGCGATAGATGACGCCGTCATGGCATTGCGTGATCAGGCTGAAGACATGTTTCGCCTTGCCCGGGGCGTGGGCGTTCAGCCACTCGGCGAACAGGTCCTTGATCTCCAGCGGCAGGCGCACCACCGTCCAGTTGACCGCCACGGCGCCGGCCTTGCCGGCGGCTTCGATGATGCTCTCGATCTCATGGTCGGTCAGCGCCGGGATGATCGGCGCGACTGAGACGGCGACGGGCACGCCGGCGTCGGTCAATTTCTTAATTGCATCGAGACGATTTGCCGGCGTGGAGGCGCGCGGCTCCAGCTTGCGCGACAGCTCGCGGTCCAGCGACGTCACCGACATCGACACCATCGCCAGCTTGCGCTTGGCCATGTCGGCGAGGATGTCGATATCGTCCGTCACGCGCGCGCTCTTGGTGGTGATGCCGACCGGATGGTTGAAGTCGCTCAGCACCTTCAGCACCTGGCGCGTCACGCGGTAGATCCGCTCGATCGGTTGATAGGGATCGGTGACGGTGCCGAGCGCCAGCACCTGCGGCTTGTAGCTGCGCCTGCGCAATTCGCGGTCCAGCAAAGCGGCCGCGTCGTGCTTGGCGTACAGCTTAGTCTCGAAATCGAGGCCAGGCGAATGGCCGAGATAGGCATGCGTGGGCCGCGCATAGCAATAGATGCAGCCGTGCTCGCACCCGCGGTACGGATTGATCGATTGGTCGAACGGGATGTCCGGCGACTGGTTGTGCGCGATGATGGTGCGGCTGCTGTCGGCGCCGACGCTGGTCTGTAAAGGCGGCAGGTCCTCGTCACCGGCCTCGATCGCGGCGGTTTGCCAGCCGTCATCCTCCAACGGTCGCTCGCCCAACTCGTACCGGCCTGGACGATTGCTGACCGCGCCGCGTCCCTTCACCGGCAGATCGGGCAGCGTGGGATCGGGGACCGTCGGCAGGTCCCCGTCTGTATGGCGCGGGGTGTTTGGCATAGGTCGATCTTGACTCGAAAATGAGAACAAAAATAGAACAAAATTGGCGTAACGCATTTACGTAAGTCGCGCCGACCGGGCGTAAATGCTTGACGTTCCTATAAGAGATGTCATTCTCTTATAATGGACAACGCAAGCAGCCTGCCGTACCTGATTGGCAGCCGGGTGGCCGAACGCCGCGCCACCTTGGACATTTCCCTGACCGAACTGGAAGGCCGCACCGGGGTCAGTCGGGCGATGATCTCGCGCATCGAGCGGGGCGAGGTCCACGCCAGCGCGGTGCTGCTCGACAAGCTCTGCGCCGGGCTGGGCCTGAGTCTGTCGGCCCTGTTCGCGCGCGAGGATTCCTCGCCGTTGTTGCGGCGCGCCGATCAGCCGGTCTGGCAGGATCCCTACAGCCGCTATATCCGGCGCGAGGTGGCGCCGGGCGGCACAGGATCGGCGGTGCGTATCGTGGAAGTCGAGTTTCCGGCCGGCGCCGAGGTCAGCTATGACCGCAGCCGCCATCGCGTCATCGCCCAACATGTGTGGATGCTGGATGGCGAAATGGAAATCACCGTCGCCGGCGTCGCACACAATCTCTCCGCCGGGGACTGCATGTTCATGCGCCTGACCGATCGGAACAGCTTCCGCAATTTGAGCGGCAAGCCGGCGCGCTATGCCGTCATCCTGACCCTGGAGCCTGCCGCATGAGCGTGCATCTGATCGCGCCGCTCACGCCCTCGCAGGCGCAGGGGCGGCGCGAGGCCCTGGTCGATCTGCTGGTCGACGCGGTGGAAGGCGGCGCGTCGGTCAATTTCGTCTGGCCGATGACACGGGCCAAGGCGGAGACATGGTGGGACGGCGCGCTGGCGAGCCATGAACGCGGCGAGCGTCTGATCATCGTCGCCGAAGCGGAAGGCCGGCTGGATGGCAGCGTGCAATTGATCCTGGCACCGCAGGAGAACCAGACCTTCCGCGCCGATATCGCCAAGCTGCTGGTGCATCGCCGCGCCCGGCGCCAGGGGCTAGGCGCCGCGCTGATGCGCGCGGCGGAAGCGGAAGCGCGGCGCATCGGCCGTACGCTGCTGACGCTCGATACCGAAACCGATAGCGATGCGGACCGGCTCTATGAGCGATTGGGCTGGACCAGGTTCGGCAAGGTGCCAGGCTATGCCGCGCGCGCCGACACCGGCATGCCCGAGACCTGCAGCTTCTTCTACAAGGCGCTTTGAAGGCCGAGCGCGCGCCGCGCCGCCGCTGCGACCTGTTCCGCCGCCTGCCCGGCATCGATCCGCCGCCAATCGAGATCGCCTAGATCGTAGGTGAGTTGCCGGCGCAGGATGCCTGCGTCCGCGTCGGACGCATCGTCCTTGCGCGCCGCGATCCGGGCGAGCAGGATTTCCGGCGGCGCTTCCAGCCACAGGCCGGTGAAGGCGATCCCGGCGTCGGCGGCGATGCGGGCAAATGCGAGGCGCTCCTCCGGCCGCGCCGCAACCGCGTCGATGATCACGGAATAGCCGGCGGCGATGGCCGCGGTGGCGGCCTCAGCCAACGCGGCATAGACACGTGCGTTCGCTTCCGGCGTATAGGCGCTGGGCGGCAGGCGGGTCTCCGGCGCGACGCCGGCCAGGCGCTTGCGCAGCACGTCGCTGCGCAGCACGCGGGCGCCGGGCGCGATTCCCAGCGCACCGGACAGCCCGGCAGCGACGTGCGACTTGCCGGTGCCGGACAGGCCGCCGATGGCGACCAGGCGCGGCGGCCGCGGCCGCAGCATGTCTTCGGCATGATCGAAATAGGCCCTGGCCGCGCGCAGTTTGTCGTCGCGCGCGGCGCCGGCCGGTTGCGACGCCGCCGCCGTCGCGGTGACATGGGCGCGCACCGCGGCGCGCAGCGACAGGAACAGGGGCAGGGCCGGCAAGCCGTCCTCCTGGGCGGTCAGATCGAGATAGCGGTTGAACAGAATGGCCGCTTCGCCCGACAGGCCGCGATGGCGCATATCCATCAGCAGGAAGGCCAGATCATACAGCACGTCGATGCAGGCGATCAGGTCGCTGAACTCGATGCAATCGAACAGGGTCGGGCGGTCCTCGATCAGGCAGATGTTGCCGAGATGCAAATCGCCATGGCAGCGCCGCACATCGCCTTTCGCGCGGCGCCGTTCCAGCAAATCGGCATTGCGCGCCAATGCTGCTTCGCTGGCGGCCCGCAGCCGGTCGATGTCGGCGGTGGCGACGTCTTCGGGCGGCGTCCGGCGCATGTTTTCGTCATTGATCTGGATCACCGCTTGAATGCCGGCGACGCCGCCTCGGGCGGGCGTCCGCGCGGCGATGGCATGAAAGGCGGCGATGCGGTCGGCGGCCCGGGTCGCCAGGGATGATGTGAGCCGGCCGTGCACGGCGAGATGGCTGAACAAGGCCTCCTGCGGAAAGCGGCGCATCTTCACCAGCCAATCGACCGCGTCTCCGGAGCCTCCGAGACTTAAGGTTCCGTCAGCGCCGCGCCGGACCGCGACCAGGTCGAGGTAGAGTTCCGGCGCCGTGCGTCGATTCAACTCCAGCTCGGCACGGCAGGCGGTCTCGCGCAGCGCGACGGTCGAGTAATCAAGATAGGAGTATCTGACCGCCCGTTTCAGCTTGTAGGCGTGGTCCCCGGTCAGGAAGATCATCGAGGCATGCGTGGCGATGACGTCGACGGCATTGCCCGCGTCCGGATAGGCGGACGGCGCGGAAAGAAAAGCGACGATATCCGATTGCCCCGGCGTGCTGCTCATCATGCCTCTCTGTGACAGGACGACTATTCCCGCGAACGCCCGCGCCATCGTAGGCTGCCGATACAGGCCGGGCGAGGGTGCAATCATCATGAACGACAGCAATCATCAGGCGATCCGGATTCGCGTGGACGAAGTGTCGCAGCTTTTCAATTCGCTGGACCCGTTCCCCTTCCATGAGCGCGACCTGGATGCCAATGCGGAGGAATTTATCGTCGGCTGGGCGCGCGAATTGCCGGGCCATGCGCCGCTCAGGATCGTTGTGCATCTGCCGCGGGCCCAGGCGGAGACGCCGGCGGCGCGCGGGCTGGAGGAGGCGGTGCGGCGCTTCTTTGCCTACCGGGCGGAGGTGGTCGGCCGCGACCTGCACGAGCTGTTCCGGGTCGGCCGGCTTTCGCTGATGATCGGGCTGGCGGTGCTGGGGATCTGCCTCGCCGCCGGCCATTTCGTCACCGGCCGTTTCGGCGATGGCTATCTGGGCCGTTTCCTGGAGGAGGGCCTGATCATCGTCGGCTGGGTGGCGAACTGGAAGCCGCTGGAAGTCTTCCTCTACGATTGGTGGCCGCTGACCCGCCGCCGCGACCTCTATCGGCGCCTGGCCCGCGCCCAAGTCACCGTCAGCGCCGACGCGGAATAGCCATCGAACGCCGGCCGGGACGATTGCGATGGCCCATTCTTTCCGCTAAAAAGTAATGAGAATCATTCGCAAGTAGACCTCCAGCCGCAGTCAGAGTGCGCGTTCCTTGTCCTCCCGCGACAGCATCCTTGCTACCTTCGTGACGCATCGCTCCGCGCTGATCGATTATGCGGCGGCGATCGTCGGCTGCAGGGCGCGGGCGGAGGATGTGGTGCAGGAGGCCTGGCTGCGCTACGAAGCGGCCGCTGCGGGCCGGGCGCTGGACCAGCCGCAGGGATATTTGTACCGCGTGGTGCGCAACCTCGCTCTGGATCTGGCGCGGCGGTCGCGGCTGGAGAGCCGGCATTTCGACCAGGGACCGCTGCCGGACATGGCCGCCGACCTGGCTACGCCGGAATCCGACGCCCTGCACCGGCAGGAGCTGGCGCTGGTGCGCGAGGCGCTGGCCGACCTGCCGCCGCGCACCCGTGCCGCGCTGGAGATGCATCGCATCGGCGGCCACAAACTGAAGGACATCGCGGCGCATCTCGGCATTTCCGTGGGCCTGGCGCATGCGCTGGTCTATCAGGGGCTGGACCATTGCCGCACACGGCTGCGCCGTGGACGTTGAAAACTTGGCGCTGAAAACTTGTCCCACTCATTCGTCCTTTGATCAGGAGCCTTGAACAGACTTTCATGACCGCACAAGCCGCGCATCACAGCGACGCTTCGATCCCGCCGGTGGAGGACGCGCTGACCTGGCTGATCGCCCTGGAGGAAGATCCGGACGATGCGGTCTTGCGCGCGCGGTTCGAGGCATGGCGGGCGCGCAATCCGGCGGCCTGGGACGAAGCGTCGAACGTCTGGTTGCTGGTTGGCGAGGCGGCGGAGG
>DASZQC010000313.1:0-2652 GCA_035549815.1 Dongiaceae bacterium | reverse complement strand
GGTAATAGGCCGTGCGCTTCATCAGGGCCATGGTCAGGCGATTGAGGGCGCTGGCCGGCCACCGCATCGGCCGGTCGAAATCGAACAACAGGACGACACGCTCCTCGTCCGTGTTGTTGAAGACGCGATGCGTGCGCTCATCGTCGAACACGAAGCACACGCCTTCGCGCCAGCGCACCGAGGTATCGTCGATCCACATGCGGCAGCGCTTCCAGTCCTGCGGCACGATGAGGCCGAGATGCGAGCGCAGCACGCCCTTGGTGATGCCGCGGTGCGGCTTGATCTTGTAGCGCGGCGCCAGGATCGAGAACCAGGCGGAGCGCAGGCCCGGCACCTTGCGCAGCAGCGCCGCCGTCTGCGGGCAGCGCGCGGTGTTGCTGGTCACCTCTTCGCCCAGGCCCCAGAGAAAGAAAGCCTTCCATTTCTGCGAATGGGAGATGCGCGCCTGGTCGGGCGAGATCTTGTCCAGGTGCGGGATGGACTCGCGATCCTTGAGGATCTCCTCGACCTCGGCGCGGATCGCCTGCCAGTTGGCTTCGAGTTCCGCCACGAACGGGAAATGCTGGTTGGGGATGACCGGCATATCCGGCACCAGCGACTGCCGGCTGTAGAGCTTCGCCAGCGTCCGCAGGGTGCCGAGACCGAGCATCTTCACCTTGGCCCGGCGCCAAGCCCTCCAGGGCGATTTGCCCTCCGCGCCGCGCAATGCCTGTGCCCCCGCCATGCTCTCCTCTAGCTTAATGGGTGCCAATTCATAAGGGGCCGGGGCTAGCGCGCGCAAGGTCGATCATGTCGCGGCCGGACGCACTCTCTGGGCCCTTGATTTGGCGGGCAAAGTCGCCTTCCTAGGCGGGTTGCCGCAGGAGACGTGATGACCAAGGTCCGGATCGAGACCGAACTGGGTGCAATGGTGGTGGAGGTCTTTGAAGACCGCGCGCCGGCCAGCGCCGGCTATTTCCTGGCCGACCTGCGCGCGGGCCTGTTCGATGGCACCGGCTTTTTCCGCATCGTGACCCTGGCCAACCAGGACGCCGAGCCGCACCGGCGCATCGAGGTGATCCAGGGCGGGCTCAAGCACACCTCGACCGATCTGCCGCCGGTCATCCCGCATGAGACGACGGCGATGACGGGGGTGAAGCATCTGAAGGGCACGGTCTCGCTCGCCCGTTTCGCGCCGGGCGCCGTCTATCACTCGTTCTTCATCTGCCTGCGCGACGAGCCGGCGCTGGATTTCGGCGGCGCGCGCCACCCGGACGGGCAGGGCTTCGCCGCGTTCGGGCGGGTGGTGCAGGGGTTCGAGGTGGTGGAACGGATTTATGCGCGGGGCGAGGCGGAGGAGTATGTGAGGGATGCGGTGCGGATCGCGCGGGCAATAGTGCTCTAATGCTCCCGCCCGCCACCAGGGCCTAGCTGGGGGCGGGCGGGGTAGGCGACGAGCGGGTCCCGTCAGAGCAAGGGATAGAGAGTCTTACGAGCACCCGCTTGTCGAACCGCAGGTCGTGCACTTCATGCACGTCCCGTTACGCACCAGGGTGAAGTTGCCGCATTCGCCGCAGCTATCGCCCTCGTAGCCTTTCATCCGCGCTTCGCGCATCTTCTCGAGCTTGCTGTCGATCTCGCGCGCGATGCTGGGCGAGGTGATGACCGCGTCGACATGCTCGTGCCGTTCGACATGGAGATGCATGCCGCCGTGGTCATGGCCGTTGCCATGCATATGGGCATGGACCTCGTGCGGGCTCGGCGCCAGGGCATTGTTGCCGATGGTGCGGGCCACGTTGGACAGCACCACCAGGTTGGAGCGCACGAAGCCACTGGAGGTGATGCGCTTCACGTTCGCCAGCTCGCGCTCCTGCTCCGGCAGGTCGGCCTGGGTCACGCCGGTGCCCATCGCATCGGGATCGAGATCGTCCGGCTGCACATGGGCGAGATCGTTGCGGCCGAGATAGGAGATCGCCAGCTCGCGGAAGATGTAGTCGAGGATGGAGGTCGACATCTTGATGGTGTCGTTGCCTTCGACCACGCCGTTCGGCTCGAACCGGGTGAAGGTGTAGGCCTCGACGAACTCTTCCAGCGGCACGCCATATTGCAGGCCGATGGAGATGGCGATGGCGAAATTGTTCATCAGGCTGCGGAAGGCCGCGCCTTCCTTATGCATGTCGATGAACACCTCGCCCAGGCCGCCATCGGCATATTCGCCGGTGCGCAGATAGACCTTGTGGCCGCCGACGATGGCCTTCTGCGTATAGCCCTTGCGACGCTCCGGCAGGCGCTTGCGGCCCTGCTGGACCTGGCGCTCGATGATCCGCTCGACGATGCGCTCCGCCACGATCGGCGCACGCGCCGCTGCGGGAGCCTCGATCACCTCGTCGACCACGTCGTCGTCCAGCACCTGGCTGGCCAGCGGCTGGGACAGCTTCGACCCGTCGCGATAGAGCGCGTTGGCCTTGATGCCCAACTGCCAGGACAGCATGTAGGCGTCCTTGCACGACTCCACCGACGAGAGGTTCGGCATGTAGATGGTCTTGGAGATGGCGCCGGAGATGAAGCTCTGCGCCGCCGCCATCATGTGGATGTGGCTTTCCACCGACAAGAAGCGCTTGCCGATGCGGCCGCACGGATTGGCGCAGTCGAACACCGACAGGTGCTCGTCCT
>DASZQC010000312.1:0-3270 GCA_035549815.1 Dongiaceae bacterium | reverse complement strand
GCCGGGCCTCAAAGGCGACACAGGCGCTCCGGGCAAGGCCGGCGACGCGGGCAAGCCCGGCGACGCCGGCAAGCTCTTCGTGATCCAGGACTAGGAAAGCCGCCCGCGGATCAGGGCGGCGATGATGGCGAGGGCGACGAAGCCGAGCCCGACCCAGAAGGCCACGGCCACCGCGATCAGTCCCGCAAAAGCCGCAGCGACCAGGATCGCGAAGGCAATCGCCAGCATCAGGATCGCCGCCACGCAACCGAGCGGGCCTTTCAGCTCGATTCTCGTCACCCTTGCCGCAGGGAGATTTTCGCCCAGCTCCGGCAGCGAGCCGTCTGGCACATCCTTCCGACGTGGCGGGCGATCTTGCAAGCGCGCGGGACCGATTGAGCTGCCGTAAGAGCGGTGCCGCGGGCCGGCACCGTGGCCCAGAGGTTCAAGCGATCCGGCCGGAAGGTCAAGCCGGCATATGGAGGCCGGGCTAATTCGTCGCGCAAACGTCCGCGTAGACGTCTTTCGTCTGCCGTGCCACCAGCGACCAGTCGAAGCGGCGGGCGATGCCCTCGTGGTCGATCCGGTAGGCCTCGTGCGGCTGCAGGATCTTGTGGCGCAGCATCTCGACGTCGCCGACCGGGAAATAGCACGCGGCCGGCAGGTCGATGTCGAGGTTGGGCTGAATGTCGCTCAGCAGCACCGGCACGCCCAGGCTGGCCGCCTCCAGCGCCGCGATCGGCAGGCCCTCATGCGTCGAGGGCAGGACGAACAAGGACGCATTGCGATAGAGGATGCCGAGTTCGCGGTGCCCCTGGAAGCCGGTGAAGCAGATGCGCTCGTCGGCTTCGGCCAGCAGCGAACGCGAATAGGCATCCTCGTGATCGGCCTTGCCGGCGATCACCAGCTTGAGGCCGGCATTCGATGCCTTGAAGGCCGCGATCAGCGTGTGGAAGCTTTTCTCCGGCACCAGGCGCCCGACCGCCAGGATGTAGCGGCCGCGCTGCAGGCCGAAGCGGTCGAGCAGCGCCCGCTCCTCCTCTCCGCCGGCGGGCATGGGAAACTCGGTCGCGCCGTTCGGCACGAAGACGAACTTTGCCGCGGCGCGCGGATAGCGCCGCTTCAGATCGTCGGTCATCGACCGCGAAATGACGATGACCTTGTGCGCCGCGGCTACCGCGCAACGCTCGCCCAGGCGCAGGATGGCTCGCGCGACGCGATTCCACTTCGCATGCTCGTAGTTGCGGCTGTGATAGGTGACGATCAGCTTCATGCCCAACAGCCGCGCGACCGGACCCAGCAAGGCCGGCCCGATATTGTGGATGTGCAAAAGGCGCGCGCGACCGGAAAAGCGCGCATAGAGCACGGCCAGCGCGGTGTTGGAAATGGCCTCGAAATATTTGCTGCGCAGCGCCGGCAGCGGCACCACGGTGACGCCCTTATAGTCGAACCGGGCCGCCGGCAGATAAGGATGCCGGCCGACGACGGAGATCCGATAGTCCGGGCTCAGCGCCTGCAATCTCGGCAGCAATTGCTCGCAGTGGGATTCCACCCCGCCCAGGATGCCGGGAACGCCGCGCAGCCCGATCACGCAGACGTTCAGCGGCGGGGCACGATCGGTCATGATGCGGCGCGCAGGCTTTCGCCGCGCATCCATTTCATCGTCGCCAGGAGGCCTTCAGGCACGCTGGTCTCGGACGCGACATGCAGCAGCGTGGCCGCGGCGCGCGGATCGCCGCGCGAATGCCGGATATCGCCGACGCGCGCCGGCCCATGGTCGATGGGAATATGCCGGCCCACCGTCGCCGCCACCGTTTCCGCCAGATCCTGGATCGACGTCTCCCGGCCGGAACAGACATTGCAGATGAAATGGGCCGGCTTGTCATGCAGGCGTGCCATCGCGGCCTGCAGGAACCGCACCACGTCGCCGACATAGATGAAGTCGCGGCTCTGCTTTCCGTCGCCATGGATCGTCAGCGGCTGGTCCGCGATCGCCCGCGACAGGAACGCCGAGATCACCCCGGAATAAGGCGAGCCCGGATTCTGCTCCGGCCCGAAGACGTTGAAGAACCGCATCGCGGCGCTTGGCAGGCCGAAACTCTGCCACCCGGCCATCAGATGCAGCTCGCTGCCCGCCTTGTCGGCGCCATAGGCGGATTGCGGCGCGGGCTTCATGGATTCCGTCGCCGGTGACTGATCGCCATAGATGGCGGCCGAGGATGCGAAGACGACCGGCAGGTTGCCGCGCCGGCGCGCCGCCTCGAGGACGGCGACCGTTGCGGTCTGGTTGACCATATGGGTCCCGACCCAATCCTCGACCGAGCGCACGACCGAGGCGATCGCCGCCAGATGAAAGATGCCGTCCCGGTCGCGGGCGGCCTGCACCACCGAATTCAGGTTGCAGGCATCGCCGATGACCAGTTCCGCGCCCGGCGGCAAACGCGCGGCCGAACCCGACGACAGATCGTCAAGCACGCGCACATGGTGTCCCAGCCCGGTCAGGCGATGGACAAGATGCGAGCCAATGAACCCGGCACCGCCGGTCACCAAATATCGATACATGCAACCCGACGCCTGATCTGATCCGCGGGCGCCGACCATATGAGTCGGCGAGAGGATCAAACATCGAGACCGCCAAAAGGTTCAACGATCGCTTCCGTGACACCTGTGTGGAGCGATGTTTCCGGGTCACGTCCGTCTTTTCGAATGTCACCGCCGGCAACGACGCGCTTCGGCGGCTGCATGTCATGAAATGACATTGCCGGCCGCCGTTTACTTGCAACGAGGCAGACTCCGCCACAACGCCACCACACGGCTCTCTGTCCTTGTCGTGTGACAACGTCATGTACGGCATCGAGCCGCCGTCACCGCTTTCATATCGGCCGTACAGCGCGCCAAACCTGGAATCATCCTTCGCGAATCGCGGCGGGCGGCCTGTGGCGAAGATCACAGGCGCCGCGTTGACGTTCGTCGGCGCGCGCGATTAGGTTGAGCGATGCTCATGTGTCAGGGGACATTGCGATGACCAGCCTGCCCGCCGACAATCGTGAAACATCCAAAACCGCCGAGCCCGGCCTGCATCGCGTGATGGGGCCGTGGCTGCTCCTGTTGTTCATCGTCGGCGACATCCTCGGCACCGGCATCTACGCTTTGACCGGACAGGTGGCGAAACAGGTCGGCGGCGTGGTGTGGATGCCGTTCCTGGTCGCCTTCGCCGTCGCATTGGTGACCGCCTTCAGCTATCTGGAGCTGGTGACCAAATACCCGCGCGCCGCCGGGGCCGCGCTTTAC